>CAZPXI010000004.1:26693-30389 GCA_964590715.1 uncultured Desulfobulbus sp. | reverse complement strand
TTCAAGGCACCCTGTTGTTTCATTTCATGGCTGGTTCGACATGGTAGAGTCAACAGGGTCGCTGTAGTGGTAGAGGACAAACGAGATGGGATCACTGTTTTGATAGCCGATTCTTTTTCTTCTGGCCTCATCCAGAAGGTGATAGCGGACGGTGATTTCCAGGAAGAGATCACCCTGAGCCGGATCGGCTTTCCAGCTGAAAGAGAAGGTTCGTGGTTTGTCTTTTGCCAGCCGGTTATCTTTTAAGTCAATGATAAATGGTCGCCAGAGGATTCTGCGTTTGAGTGTGTATGTTTTTGACTTCAAGATGCCGCCGTCTTTCTTTTTGAGCATAAATTCAACGGTCAGCTGCCGGTCAGGTGTGCCGGTGGGCAGGAAATGATCCGCCCCGGTATTGGTCAGGGTAAGCAGCGCCTTGCCTTTGCTGTTTTGTTGGGGAGTGAGATCGAGATCAACCTGGAGGGCGTTGCGGACCATGTCCTGATCATGACCACCCTTCCACAGATGCATGCGTCCCGGGCGGGGATCGGAACCTTTGCTGAGGGGACGGGTCACCGCAGGCATGTGGCATTTGACACAGTTGATCTCGTGATCAGGTTCACCCAATGTGATTTCCGCCACCGTGCCGCAGGGCGGCATCCGAAAGAACGTGTCCCAGCTTTTGCCCGATACCACATGACATTTCCGGCAAATCCCCATGCCGCTGGTCATTGTTGCGTCAAAACGGGTTAGGTGCGGCGCGTCCGTGTCACCGTAAGGGCCGATGATTACACCGTCCCGGATGTGACAGACCACGCAGGTGACCCCTTCCTGCCGGAGTTGTGGATCAAATGCGGGATTTGGTTTGAGGACGGGTTCAAATCGTTCTCTATCCTGAAATCCCAGCACCAGATTTTCCTGCTGGTTCTGCAGCGGAATATGGCAGTTCAGGCAAATCTGCTGGGAGCCGTCAAAGACATAATCGACCTGAAAATACGGATCCGTCCAGGCCTTTGCATGCATACTCGCCTGCCACTCTTTATAAATGGCCGGGTGACACCCGCCGCATTCGCTTGCCCGGAGTGAGTCAAGCCCGTCAGGAACAGTCATGGCCATGGGACGGGCGAATTCATCACTGACCACAAAAATATTCATCGGCCTGATCATGCGCCAGATCAAAAAGAGCACCAGCAGGCAGAGGGCACCGATCAGGAATGTTTTTTTATGGCTGGATGGGCGGGGCAAGGTTTTCTCGAGTTTTTTTGACTGCGGCGATGACAACTTCCGCCGCCCGGTCTATCTGATCCGCAGTAGTCATCCGGCCGACACTGAAGCGGATGGTGCCCTTTGCCCACTCTTCCGGAACATGCATGGCCTGCAGGACGTGGGAAATTTCCACCGTATCGGAATGGCAGGCCGCCCCTGCCGATGCCGCCACTTCCGGTTCTATCAGGTGGAGAATTCTGTCCGCCGCCACCCCTTTAATAGAAACACTCAGGGTGTTGGGCAGGATTTTTTCTACAGGACCGTTTCGTTGTATTTTCGGCAGTGCATGGGAGAGGGCGGTATAAAGCTGGTCCCGCAGCATCTGCATTTTCGTCATATGGTGCTGCATGTTTTCGGCTGCCAGTGCACAGGCCCTGCCAAGGCCGACAATCTGCATGACGTTTTCCGTACCCGCCCGCCATCCTCGTTCCTGACCCGCTCCATGGCAGAACTTTGCCGGATGACAGGAACTTCGGATATAGAGTGCGCCTACGCCCTTGGGTGCATACAGTTTATGGCCGGCAATGGACAGCAGGTCGACCTTGAGTTCGTCAACGAGTGTTGGAATTTTACCGACCGACTGGGCCGCATCGGTATGAAAGGTAGTTTTATTTTCTCGGGCAATGTCGCCAATTGCGGCTATGGGTTGAATGGCCCCCACCTCATTGTTGGCATGCATGATCGTGATCAGGATTGTCTCCGGCCGGATGGCCCGACGCACATCCTCGGGATTGATCAGGCCTTCATCGTTGACCGGCAGCACCGTGATTTCAAAACCAAGAGGTGCCAGAAACCTGCAGACTTCCAGGACCGCCGGATGTTCTACGGCCGAGGTTATAATATGATTTCCCCTGGCCCGCATGGCCCACGCTATCCCCTGAATGGCGTGATTGTTGGCCTCGGTCCCGCCGCTGGTGAAAATGATTTCTTCCGGCGAGCACCGGAGCAGCCCGGCCACCTGTTGCCGCGCCTTTTCAACCGCCAGCTTTGGTTCCTTCCCGTACCAGTGGCTGCTGGAAGGGTTGCCGAAATGTTCTTTGAGGTAGGGCTGCATCACCTCAATAACTTCAGGGGCATGCGGGGTAGTGGCGTTATAGTCGAGATAGATTGGCTTTTTCATATTGATAGAACCTCTTCAGCAAATCTTTACGGCAACCGGCTGTAGCCATGCCGTATCTTCCAGAGAAAGTATTTTTCAAACTGAATCTTGGCCCATTTAGCCCACAAGGCTTTCTTTAAATAGGATTTCTGCCGGGGCGGCAGCACCGGATCCGCGACCATGAGCGCGGCTGTTCTGCCCATATCCATCAGGCAGACAACACTGAGCTCTTTCTCACAGGTTGGGGAAAGATTTTGCACATCGGCGGCAATGTTGGCGGCTGCTGCTTTGGCCATTCGCACCGTCATAAATCCGGTTTTGGGAACACCGGTCGGCACCGGAGTCGGCTCCGGCGGGGCAAGGGCCATGGCAACTCCGATGGTGTAAATGTTGCTGTGATCCGGGTGGCGATAGTGGTTGTCGGCCGGAATAAAACCACGCGGATTGCCCAAAGGCGCTACCCCGGCAACCCCTTTAAAGGGCGGGGCCAGCATGGCCAGCTTAAACGGCAACTTACCGCCTCCGGTCAGACGGATCTCATCCGGAGTGATCTCGTCTATTGACTGATTGGTCACGGTCTTGATGTCGAGTTCGGCGAATTCATCCTCCATGAAACGCTTTGATTTTCCCAGGCCGCCGACCCCCATATGGCCGACGTAGGGTTCCGAGGTCAGGTAGGTGATGGGAACCTTGTGGCGCATTTTTCGCTTGCGGAGTTCATAGTCCATTTCAAAGGCCAGCTCATAATAGGGCCCAAAGCAACTGGCCAACTGGGTCGAGCCGAGCACGATCGGCCCGGGCTCTTCAAGCAGCCTGTTCCAGGCCTCCTTGCTCTTTAAGGCATACTCCAGAGTAAATGTGCAATGAGTAAAACCTTTTTCCGGACTGAGGCCCGGAATCTCCTCGCAGGAAAGGTGGGGCCCGGTGGATATGACCAGATAATCGTATTCGTATTCATTCGTCTCGGTGCAGACCTTCAGGGCATCCGGTTGGACCTCGTTGACCGTGTCGTGAATAAATGTTATCCCTCGTGGCCCGAGGATATCGGCAACGCCAAGCGTTATGTCGGTTGGTCTGCGCGAGCCCATGATGACCCAGGGCAGGGAAGGCAGGAAGACAAAATCCTTGTCCGCGCTGATCAGCGTAATCTCGACCTGGGTGCCAAGCAGCCGTTGAATCTCAAGGGCGGCGGTGAGTCCGCCGAAAGATCCGCCCAGTACAACAATTCTTTTTTTCATGCAACTGCCTTCTGCTGAGGAAAATAGTGCAGGGCCGGGATCACTGATCGGCGATCCCGGCACCTCCTGCGGGTTAAAATGTTAGAACTCTTTCGCTTTCATCAATCAACTCGT
>CAZPXI010000004.1:0-26593 GCA_964590715.1 uncultured Desulfobulbus sp. | reverse complement strand
TTTGCGAATTCATGGAGAATAAACGGCCTGCCCGACACAGGCCAAATATTTTTTATATTTTATGCAAGGATTGCCTGATCTTGTTGAACAGGTCGGCTTCGTCTATATCGCGACCTTCAACCAGAACTTCTTTTCCTGCCATAATGGCAGGGGCTCTGGGCAGGCCGAGTTCCGCATAGGCAACAGCCTGGTATTCAGACCGCGGCTTTGAAATAACTTCAATCTCGATATTTAATTGTTCACCCAGCCCGGGGATCATCCGTTCAAAATGACTTCAGGTTTTTCCGCGGGGTTCATTGAGAAAAAGTTGGAGTTTTGACATCGTATTTTCTCCTGTCATTTGCTTTTTTATGCAGAGTTTTAACCCTGCGGTTGTAATACGTTCGACGATTAGTCAATCATTGTCCTAATGCGGCAAATCCGACCCGGAATGCGGCCAGGGCAATACAAATCCCCAGAATAATCCGCAGGGTGTCGACCGGAATTTTTTTACTCAGGTTGGCCCCGAAAAAAGCCGCCGGAACAACCGTTGCAACAATCGGCACGGTGAGCATCCAGACAATCTGTCCGGTCAAGGCTTTGCCGAGAAAGGCGGCAAATGTTGAAAGAAAAACAATGGCCAGGTTGGAGCCGATGGCAATGCGGGTAGGGACTTTCACATACACGGTCATCAGGGGAATAAGGATAAAGGATCCGCCCTGACCCACAAGTCCGCCGAAAAAACCGACGATGGTCGACACAATCACCGCCCGCCGGCGGCTGAAAGAAAGTCCTGCCGCCTCGGGGTATTCGACCTCCTTTTTTTTGGGCAGAACAATCAGCAGCGCTGCAATAAGTGCCATGACCGCAAAAACAAGGAGCAGCTGTCTGTTGTCGGCATAGCCTGCGCTCATTCCGCCGATAAACGAGGTGATAAACAGGGTGACGCCCATCCAGCCGACCAGCGTGCTTGAGAGGAAATGGAACTTCCTGTGGGTGAGGCCGCCGGAGATACAGGCAGCCAGCCCCTGGACAATGGTCAGGCCGGCCACCGTCTGCATGGGCAACGGCTCAAATCCGAAAAGAGGAGGGACATAGAGCAGAAGCGGTGCCATGACAATGCCTCCTCCGATACCGAGCAGGCCCGATAAAAAACCGGTGAGCAGGCCCAGGGTGCCGATTATGAGAAAAATCGACATGAATTTTATTCCACGGCCAGCCCTACCGGTCCATCAGTGACCTCGCCGATTTTTACTGCCGTTGCTACCCCTGCATCATGCAGGGCTGAAATAAGATCATCCGCCTGATTGCCCGGAACCGAAAGCACAAGTCCACCCGAGGTTTGCGGGTCATAGAGGAGCTCTTCTTCAGCTGTATTGAGGGAACGATGTATTTCAAGTTTATGTCTGCTCACCATCTCCCGGTTGGCCTTGTTGCTGCCGGTGGTTTCCCCTTTGTTGTACATATCGATTGCATAGGGATACAAAGGGAGGCTGCGGAAATGCACATTGACCTTTGCGTTGCAGCCATGGGCGATTTCAAGCAGATGGCCGAGGATGCCGAACCCGGTAATATCGGTACAGGCATGGAGATCAAACTGCAGTGCCGTCTCCATGGCCGGGCCGTTGAGGGCGGCCAGCATGGGGAGGACGTCACGCTCCAGATCGGTGAACATAAGCTTGCCGGAACGGACCGCGTTAAATAAAACCCCCGAGCCGATGGGCTTGGTCAGGATCAGGGCATCGCCGGGACGGGAACCAGCGTTGGTGATGACCCGGTCCGGGTGGACTGTTCCGCTGACGCTGAGGCCGTACTTTGGTTCTTCATCATCAACAGTGTGGCCTCCGACAAGACAGGCCCCGGCTTCGACCACCTTGTCGTGACCGCCGCGCAGGATGTCTTTCAGGATGCCCATATCCAGCTGTTTTGAAGGAAACATCACCACATTCAGGGCCGTCAACGGTTTGCCGCCCATGGAGTAGACATCGGAGATCGAATTGGCGGCTGATATCTGGCCGAACCAGTACGGGTCATCAACCGGCGGGGTGATGAAGTCAACGGTATTGATCATGGCTATTTCATCGGAGAGCCGATAGACAGCGGCATCATCAGCAGTTTCAATGCCGACTAAAAGATTTGGGTCTGAGGGCGGGGTCAGTCCTTCAAGCGCGTCCGACAGATCCGTCGGACCAATTTTAGCCGCTCAGCCGCAGGTGCGGGCAAGGCCGGTTAATGTTTTCTTTTTAAAGATCTGCATGACGTCTTTCTCCTCTTTTATAAGATTTGTCTATCAATTGTATGTGATCCATATTATATTCTTATAATAAAGCGTGTGGGAGGACTGTCAAGGATAAAAAATACCACAGTGTAGCTTAAGCGCATTTGTCCCTTTAATTAAAAAAAAGATCAGGCCGCGCGCTGTCAGGTAATAGAGGTAAACACTATAGAAACGCGACAACTCAAAATATTCGTCACGGTGTATAAGAGCGGCAGTTTTACCAGGGCGGCTGAGTTGCTTTCCACCAGCCAGCCGTCGGTGAGCGAACAGGTGAGAAATCTTGAGACAAGGCTTGGCTGCAGACTGTTCGACAGGTTGGGGCGAACCATAAAACCGACCAGAAAGGCGGAAATACTCTACCCGAAGGCCCAGTCCATTCTTGAAGATATCAGGCATGTGGAGGAAGAACTTTTTCTGGAAGACCAAAACGTCTCCGGAGAACTCGTCGTCGGTGCAAGCACCATCCCCGGGGCCTATATCCTGCCCCATATTGCCACTGATTTTAAGGCGCACCATCCGGAGATATCTTTTGAGATCCGAATTGCCGACTCCGGTGAGGTCATCGATGCGGTGCTGAACCACGACCTGCTGATCGGAATTGTCGGTACAAAAATAACTTCTAATAACCTGAATTTTCACTCATTTGTGGAAGACGAGCTGGTCCTGGCAGCCTCTGCCAAGAGAAAGGTCAAGAGCACTATCTCCCTGCAGCAACTCGTAAAGCTTCCTTTTCTGCTCAGGGAAAACGGGTCGGGAACCCGAAAATCCATGGAGGAATTCGGGTTTAAAAACGGCCTTGAGATCACTCAGCTGAATACCGTTGCCGTTCTTGGTTCAAATGCGGCCATAAAAGAGGCCGTAAAAGAAGATCTCGGGGTGTCCATACTCTCCCGTATCTCAATTCGTGACGAGCTCGGCTGTGGGAAATTGAAGGAGATACAGATTGAAGGGATGACCCTGAAACGGTCGTTTTATGTTGTAACACTTAAGAAACGATCGCTCCCCAATCCCTACACGGTTTTTCTTGAGACCCTGCTCAAGATGCAGTGAAACCCTGGAACAGGTCACGGATTCCCTACAATAGAAAGCAGAAAAAATATGGAAACGGTGGACTGCCCACCCGGTTCTCGCAGTGATTTGCAATAGAGTATTTTCAGTTTCGTCAGTTCAGAATCTTCTTCGCCCACTCCGGCAAAGAATCTGTTTTCACCTCATAGTTTCCGGATTTCATCACGACGATTTGTTTAAATGGCTCGTCTTTAGAGGAATTATCCAGGATTCTCGCTTCATCGACAAGAGACAAAGCTGTTTTTATGAGTCGCATGGTTCTGGGTATTCGTGAGTGAATTTTTTCGACTGGAACGTGATGCCCTCCTTCTGATACACGCTGTTTGACTCTGGCCTCATTTAAGCTTGAATCAAATAAGTGGATGTATACAAGGATGATCGTATAGCCATTGGCCTTTGCACGGGCAAGAAAATCAATTTTTGATTCATGAGAGAAAACCGTTTCAAAACAAAAAGAGACTCCTTGCGAGATCAAGCCTTCTCTGATTTTAGCAGCCAGGGTTGCAGCCTGGTAACTTACGCTTTCAGGATTCTTTGAAACTAAGTCTCCGGCAATCAAATCTGCATTCACAAACTTGATGCCGTATTTGGCAAGATAGAGGTTGTAGAATGTGGTTTTACCTGCTCCATTCCCACCTGCCAACACCCAGAGTTGTCGTGAAGCCGTCATTAGAGAACCTTGAACTCTCCGTGTTCGAACAAACCAGTCTGCCTCTTTCCAGTGCCGGAATTTACTCGATCAAGGTAGCCGGGATGTTCAACGCTTGCCTCGTAGTATATTTTGGCTGAGGTTACGTTGTCGGCAAGAATTCCTTTCGCCCTGTCACGTTCGAGATCATTGAATACAGCGTCTGAATCAACGGTGATCGATTGAAGAGATGGAGCGATCTCCAGCCTGATGGTCTTTATACCTTGAGACACGGCAAAGGCATCTGTAATATCTAATTCTGCTGAAACGGCTTTGCCCAATTTAGCCCAGTACTCAAGCTGTTTAGCCTTTGATCTATTCTGGACCCTGGCCTCGCGCTCTGCCTGCAGCACCAGATCCTGGTCAATTCTTAAAGATACCGTGGTCACCATAACCTCCTCTCGTTGATCTGCCACCGATGATGCAATCAGCATCGAAGTGATGCATTTTGCTACAACAGTACTTTTGGTTTCTGCTTATGTCAATGCAATTTTGCAAGATACGGAAGCTATGGGCGGACGTTCCAGCGAGAAACGAAAAGAGTCGGCAAGTCGTGAAATATTTTTTTTGGTTCCGCCTCCGGCAGGCAAACCAGGTGAAGGGGGCAGCGGTGCAGGTCACGATTTCCGTCGGTTTTGCGGGGCTAATACCGGTTACTGAAATAATCTTCGATAATCCGGGCGTGGTCAAAGACCAGCGGCGGCAGGGTGTCACGGGTAAAGATCTTGGCCTGCAGGGCATCGTCCGCCCCGAGCGGATCGCCTGTTGCAGTGGCGATGAAAACCGTTGAGGCCGTATGCTGGCGGGGATCACGGTCGGGGTCGGAATAGGTGTGAAACTGTCTGACTAGCTCCACCTTCAGCCCGGTTTCTTCTTTTGCCTCCCTCACGGCGGCTTGTTCAAAGGATTCGCCGTAATCGACAAAACCACCGGGCAGGGCCCAGCCATGAGGCGGGTTCCTGCGCTCAATGAGGACGATGCCGCCGTCAATCTCAATGATAATATCCACCGTGGGGGTGGGGTTTTTATAGACCGGGATTTTTGAACCGCAGTTTGGGCATTGCATAACAGTACCGAGGATTTTGTTTATTCAGTAGGAGGGCTGGTTAATGACCTGCCGGGTACAACATCCTGTAGATGTGTTTCGTCAGCCCTATGCCTTTTCAAGGCACCCTAAAGGCACAGCGAGCGGATTTCCTGCCAGCTGTTGACCGTGGGCAGGTTATGGCGGTTTTCGTTCCAGGGGTGGCTGAACACGATGGAGCAGATACCGGCACTCTCAAGCTGGGTACAGGTTTCAGCCCGGTCATCAATAAAATGAGTCAACCCCAGACGCTGAATGTGTTGGGGCTTGTTGTCGTGATCGCCCATGGCAATGACCCGGATACGGGCGCAGGTCGATTGAGGGAAGACCGTTCCCAGCCAGGCATGGACAGGATCCGGCTGCGGCCGTGCCGTAACAACGGTCAGTTCCGCCAGTTCACTAAGCTCGCCCATCACCTCAACGGCTCCAGGCATGGGTTGCAGACCGGTGCCTATGGAATCAAGCAGTATCTCCATAAAGATCGACTGGATAATGTCCGGGTCGACATTCAGGCATTCTTCCACTTCAAAACTGGTGATGTCTTCCAGGCGGAGATCACAGAGGTTGTACTTGTCGCAGGCCAGGCGAAGAAAGTTCTCTCCTGTGTCGGCAATGACCCCGTCAAAGTCAAAACCAAGTTCTGCCGGATCAATTTTTTTCAATTCTATTTTTTTTTCGTTCACTTAAATGGCCTGCCGGGATTGTTCGATCTCCCGTACCTGTCGAACAAGCTCCCTGTTGACCGGTGTCGGTATGCCAAGCTCCACACCTTCTCTGACGATATACCCGTTGATGGCCTCTATTTCAGTGGGACGTTTGTTTCGGATATCCTGGAGCATGGAGGAGATATTTTCTTTTGTCTTTTCGCAGACCGAAAATGTTTCGGCAAGCGGGTCGGCGGTGATGGTGATTTTTTTAGCCTTTGCAACCGTGACCGCTTCGGTAACAGCTTCCTTCATGATGTTTTTTATTGGATCCGTGGTCAGGAGCCAGCCGTTTTTCCGTCCGTGGATGGCAGTGAGCGCATTGATGCCCACGTTAATAAACAGTTTCTGCCACAGGCAGGCGTAAATGTCATCGACCAGCTCCGCCTCTATCCCGGCCCGGGTAAAGAGGCTGACAACTTCTTCCAGTTCTTTCGGCACAGGAATATCGCCTGCCGGCAGGCCGAACCGGGTCAACCCGGCACCACCGAACAGTACCCGGCCCGGCGCGGTCAGGGTCGCACCTGCAGAGGAGGTTGCAGCCCCAGCAATGCCTGCTGTATTGAGCAGGGCATCAAGATGGGCCATGCCGTTCTGCATGCCGATGACCAAGGTGTTTTTTGTGATGAGCGGGGCTGCATGGAGCAGGGCATCTCCAACATGGATGGCCTTGACGCAGAGCAACAGGACATCGCAGCCGGGTATTGTGCCGGGATCAGCCGTTACCTGTACGGAGGCATGAAAAAGACTGTCGTTCTGTTGCAGGCTGAATCCGGTTCGGGTCAGATCGCGGGCCCGAACCGGATTATGATCAAGCAGAAAGAGAGCATTGCCCTCTTTCTGCAGGTGTGGGGCAAGTCGTACCGCAAACAGCGAGCCCAGGGCTCCCGGTCCGACCAGTACAAGGTGCATTGCTGGAGATCAGAGTGTTATTTAACGTCGGCATCCTCGATGATGACGTCGTATTTATAGCCTGCACCGAAATCCTTGTTTGCATGCAGGGTTCCCTCGATAACAACCACGCTGTCCAGGGCCGGTTCAGCCATGGTGGTTACGACGAGGTCATGGGTGTTCTGCATCGGGTTCCCGGTGCCGTCCTGGATATGGAGCCAGTTTTTGCCCATGATCATTTTTGAGACCTTAACGACCTTGCCGCGAACCGCGACCTTTTTATTGTTGAGTTTTTTGCCCTTCTCAAAGATTTCACCGACGGTGTAGGCGTTTTCACCCTGAGCCTTTTTTACTGAAATATCTTTGGAGGGTACAATGTTGCTGGTGCTGCCGCTGGCCCCGGCCATGGCACTGCCCATGCCTGCCCCGCCTCCCATGGCGGAGGCACTGCCCATACCGGCTCCGCGTTCAGCCTGCATGGCCTGGGCAAAGGTTGCGTCGCCGGCTGCTGCCGGGGCCGCTGCCATCCCTGCCCCGTTTCCGTGCGGATTTGCCGATTGGTTGCCGTTGCCGAGGCCGGAGGAGAAAATAATGGAGTCAAATGTGCGGTTTAAGGACTTGGATTGGAAGTTTGCCATGGCCATGCCGGGGTTGCAGACAACCTGCTGGCCTTTCTCTACCTTGGTCTCAGGCATGGCGACCCAGACGTCTCCCTCGGGGGCCTTCACCTGGATGTAGGTGTAGCCGCCGGAGTTCATGGTCTCAAGGACTTCTCCCTTGATCGTTTTTCCATCCATAGCCGTTGCCGCGGCCATGGAATCCGGGGCATTGAAGAGGATCGGCGTGGTGCAGAGGGCGGCCAGGACAAGACAGGTGGACAGGCGTGAACGTATCATAATATACCTCGAAAAATAAAAAGAGTTTGTCTTCCGTTCAACGATTGAAGCGGAAGGATTTTTTATGGCAATAGCTCAACATATAAGAAGTCGCCGCCACCCTGTCAAGCTTCATGGGGCTCTTTAAGGCCGTTCAGGTGGTGGATGATTTCTTGGGCCCATACCTGGTAACCGCGGGTACTCAGGTGGACCCCGTCTTCCATGAAGCAGGGGTGGGTAATGGGCAGGCAATGGGTTGCATAGGCCTCACCCATGTCTAGAAAAGAGCAGCCGCTCTTTTGAGTTATTTCCCGGAGCTCCAGGTTGACCCGGTCAATGGTGTCTCCGGCGAGGCCGGGGATATCCATCGGCAGTATCGAGTTGACAATAATCGTTGCATCCGGGCAGAGCTGCTGCAGTCTGACCAGCATGGTTCTGAATATGGCCGGGAAAAAGAGGTTGCCCATGAGCAGGTTGTTGGTTCCGGCCATGATCAGGATATGCCGTACTGTTCCGGCACTCAGAACTTCATCGGTCAGTCGTACCGACAGCCCTTCCACGTCCTCTCCGGCAGCCCCCCGGTTGAGTATGTTGTAGTCCGGGAGAAGCGTTTCCCAGTCGCCCCATTCAACGAGCGAGTCGCCAAGCATAAGTATGGTGTTTTGAGTAATCATGGGGCTATCACCGGAGAAGGCGGGGAGCGGTGGAGCCGTTCTGCGACTGGAGCACGACACAGCCCATGGGCGCAACCGAGACCTCGTCACCGGGCTTAATGGTTTCAGCCTGTTCCGGTTCCGTAAAGTCTTCCGGCGGCAGCGCGCCGGTGTCGATGATTTTTTTCCATTTGCGTTCCGTGTGCAGGGTGGGCGGCGTCGAGACGATAAAGGCCTGTTCTTTTGCCTGATGCCCGTTGAGCATGATAAAAAAATCATCATCCTCCCCCTCGGGCAGCCGTGAACCGTTGAGGGTGAAGGCCAGGGTACGGCAGTCGTGGGACCAGTCCTGTTCACCGGGCCTGAGGCCCTGCCAGGTAATCTCCTGCAGGTGAAGGGGCTCACCTACGGTGTCCCGGGCCAGAAAGAAATCCTTGCGCCGGAAAATCGGGTGGGCCCGCCTGAGATGGATAAGTTTTTTAAAGAAACGGAACCGATTGCCATGTTTCTGCAGTAAATCCCAGTTGAGCCAGCTGATTTCATTGTCCTGACACCAGGCATTATTGTTGCCCTGCTGGCTCCGGGCCAGTTCATCCCCGGCAACCATCATCGGCACGCCCTGGGAGAGGAAAAGAATGACCGCCATGGTTCGGACCCGCCGACTGCGGAGGCGAAGAATCTGCGGATCATCTGTTGCACCTTCAGCGCCGGAGTTCCAGCTCAGGTTGTTGTTGTCGCCGTCACGGTTATCTTCACCGTTCATTCGGTTGTGTTTCTCGTTGTAGCTGACCAGATCCTGGAGGGTAAAGCCGTCATGGCTGGTGATGAAGTTGATCGAGTTGCAGGGGCGTCTGCCGTCCTGCTGGTAGAGGTCGGAGCTGCCTGCAATGCGGGTGGCCAGGGCCGGAACCTGACCCGGATACCCGCACATGAAGGCCCGGATATCATCCCGGAACCTGCCGTTCCATTCGGCCCAGCGCCGGTGGCCGGAAAAACTGCCTACCTGGTAGAGCCCGGCCGCGTCCCAGGCCTCGGCAATGATCTTGGAATCCGCCAGAATCGGATCCTCGGCTATCATCTCCACAACCGGCGGATTGGCAAGGACGCGGCCGTCCTGATCGCGTCCTAGGATGGAGGCCAGATCAAAGCGAAATCCGTCCACATGCATGTTGACAATCCACCAGCGCAGGGCATCCATGATCAGGGTCCGGACAACCGGATGGTTGCAGTTGCAGGTATTGCCGCAGCCGGAAAAGTTAAGATAGGCCCGGGTCCAGGGGTCGAGCAGGTAGTAAATAGTGTTGTCGATGCCGCGAAAACTTGTGGTCGGTCCGTCTGCTCCGCCCTCGGCGGTATGGTTGTAGACGATATCGAGGATGACCTCTATGCCCGCCTTGTGCAGGGCCCTGACCATATCCCGGAACTCATCGAGTGGATTGTCCGGATCGCAGCTGTAGCCGGTTTTTGGTGCAAAAAAGCAAAGGGGACTGTAGCCCCAGTAGTTTTTCAATCGTTCACCGGTGTCCGGGTTTGTAAAAGTGGATTCGTTTTCATTAAATTCGGTGACCGGCATCAGCTCAACGGTGGTTATACCCAGTTCCTGCAGGTAGGGGATTTTTTCGGTCACTCCTGTAAAGGTTCCCGGGTTGTCGGTCTTGGAAGAGGGATGCCGGGTAAAGCCGCGCACGTGCATTTCATAGATGACGGTGTCGGGCAGCGGGTGGTTTAAAGGGCGATCCCCCTGCCAGTCGTATTCCTGATCGGGCAGCAGGCAGCAGGGCCTGGTGCCCAGGCAGCTGCGTTCCCTACCCCAGGTCGGTGAGCGGAGCTCCTTGGCATAGGGGTCGATCAGGATACGGGTTTCATCATACCAGTGGCCGCTGCCTTCAGGGTCATGCGGACCGGCAAGGCGGTAGCCGTACCGCAGTGCTAATGAACCGCCGCAGAGCAGACAGTGCCATACATCCCCGGTTTTATTTAAAACAGGATCCAGAGCAAATTCTTTCTGGACTGTTTCTTCACCCTTGCCTTGCTCAATGACAAGTATCACAGCTGTTGCGTGGCGCGAGAAGAGGGCGAAGTTTATTCCCTGTGCGGTGACGGTGGCTCCAAGCGGTTCCGGAGATCCTGATCGGATAAGAATCATTTTTAACTTGACTTAGTAATGAGTATTATTTATATACGAGGGTGTGCTCATCCTGCCGGGAAGAAAACCCTTACGGAGAGGTGGAAGATGTTCGTCGGCTGTATGGAACATGCTTCAAAAAAATCATGAAAAGTTGCATATGTCTGTCACTCTCTGAGGCGGAATACTACTCTATTTTTCTTTTTTGTAAAATAAATTACGGAGGATTTTATGGGACTGTTTACTCTTTTGAAGCTGGGAAACCAACATGTCATTGACTGGGAGATGAGCCCTGAGTACACCTTTGGCACCTTTGAATCCTGGGGAGGAAAAGAGCAGGTTCGCAGTAATATTTCACGTAAGGAACGAATTTATTACTTTTTTATCGATGCCTGGGATGAAACACCCAGGCTTTGTCTGATGGAACGCGGCGTAAAACATGCCCGGGTTGTGGCTGAAATTCTGGCCCCGCCGGAGATGGTACGGAAATGTGTTGACGATCAGGGTAAGGTTGCGCTCTTTGAACGAACCCATGGGATCAACGAGGAAGTAAAAGAGTGGTTGCTGGAGAATATCATTGAGACCTGTGATGAAACCAAGGTCGTTCCCATCATACAGGAAGAAAAGCCAGGCTTGGGAGAAAGCGGCCTGCCCGGGGTCGATGAACCGTTGCCGGAGTTGCAGCGCATCAGCCTGCCCTCCGGGCCTGCCGAAATGAGCGAAGAGGACGTGGTCGCTCTGGTCAAAAAGTATAACTTTACCGATCATGAACGCAATCCGGAAGGAAGTTTCAGCAATTATCTGGTTGATAACGGCGACGGACAGACTGTGACCGATCAGGTAACCGGTGTCATGTGGCAGCGGGGCGGGGCGGATATTATGAGCCATCGGTCCATGCGCAGGGAGTTGGAAAAACTCAATGCGGAAAAATTTGCCGGCTATGACGACTGGCGGTTTCCGTCCATGGCCGAGGCCCTGTCTCTGATGGAACAGGAAAAGAACAGAGATTTGTTTTTGCACCCCTGTTTTTCATCCGAACAACCGTTTATTTTTGTCGATGCCATCCGGAAACCGGGCGGGTACTGGTTTGTGGATTTCAAGCACGGCCGGGCATTTTGGTCTTCGGGTACGATTCCGGGAGGGTTCGGTCGTTTCTGCCGGTGAAAGAAAAAGAGAAAAAATGACAAAAAGCTGTTGAATTGATGATTACCAAATTGTACGATAAAGAAAAGGAGCAGATAAGGTTTTCCTGCAGGGGAACCTTTTCCACAAGAGAGTGGGGAGCCGATTAATGCAAGGAGGAAATCATTGAAACGGATACTGGTTGTGGACGATGAGGAGCAGATCCGCTCGATGCTGTCCCAGATGCTGACCCATGAAGGATATGAGGTGCATGTGGCGGAAAACGGCGAAGAGGGAATGAGGCTGGTCGGCCGTTATGCCTTTGACCTGATCATCACCGACATGATTATGCCGGTCAAGGACGGGTTGAAGTTTATCATGGAGCTGGTTCGGGACTACCCGGATATGAAGATTCTTGCCATTTCCGGCGGCGGAGCGATCAAGGCTGAGCGGTATTTGACCATGGCCGGGTATCTCGGTGATATTGCGACCCTGGAAAAACCGTTTAAACGGGAGGCTATTCTTGCCCTTGTTGAACAGCAGCTTGGCATTGCTTCATGAGGGACGTTTGATTCTGCCTGAATCTCAAGCGGGTTAAGGAGCTGTAAGAAAATAACACGGCCAAATCTAAGCGCAATATCAGCCATGTTATTTTCTTACAGTCCCTAAGCGGTATGTTCCGGGCGTCGTCTGATCGTATCGCTTCACTACTGCATTGAATAAAAAAGCCTGCAGGTGATCCTGCAGGCTTTTTTTGTCCTTTTTTGTGTATTGAAGGAGCCTGATCAATCGGCTTGGGCGACCCTGGTTTTTTCCATTCGGGTCCGGGCAATTTGTTTTTTTCGCTGGAAGCCATATTCAACCAGATTTTTCACATCGGACCACATGGTTTCACTGCCCATGACGGCCACAATTATAGACCCTTCTTCCCTGGTAAATTTTCCGACATAGGTCTGCCTGGCAGCAGCCGTATACCCGGTTTTTCCTCCATCGGCCCCCTTGATTCGCCATAGAGCCTTGTTATGGTTACGTAGAGTTTTTCCATAGGAGGTCGTGACTTTCGTCTTCTGCATGCGCCGGGCAAAATTTTCGTTTTTCATGAGATAACGGAAAATTGTGGCCAGATCCCGGGCCGTTGAATGCTGCCCCTTGGCGGTCAGCCCGGAAGCCGTCCGGCAGATGGTATTCTTTGCGCCCCATAACTTTGCCCGCAGGGTCATCATCCGGGCAAAATCCTGTTCACTGCCGGCGATTTTCTCGGCCAACGCAACACTGGCATCGTTGGCCGATGCCAGCAACACGGCGTTGATCAGATCATCGGCCTTGTACTGTTTTTTTGTATCAAGGTATATCTTGGATCTGGGCATGCGGGAGGCGTGACGGCTGACCCCGACGTTCTCATTGTTGTCCAGGGATTTGATTGCAATCATTGCGGTGAGTACTTTGATGGTTGAAGCCGGCTGCCGGGGATTGTCCGGGGCTTTGGAAAAAATTGTATCACCGGTTTCCGCGTCCATGATGATGACGCTTTTGGAAGTTATCTGTTTTTTAATATTGGGAAGACGGGTCACTGCTGCCGTTGCAGAGGATTTGCCGACCCGTTGTTTAACAGCTGTGATATTCCTGCGATCCCCAAGGCTGATCCATCGCCTCGGGTTTTGATCGGTTGAAGGTGCTGTTGTGGTTACCTGGGGACGATGCTTTGCCGTGACATCAAGCACCGGAATGGCGGCAGCCCGCACAGGCAGCGTCCAAGTCAGTAACAGAACGGTGCATAGAGCGCAAAGGCGGCTGGTAGAAAAAAATGATTTCATAAGCATAGTAGAGTGCATGCGGTAAGTAATTCTTACTCCTCCTCTTTCCTTTGTAAAGGCCCCGTTTGCCCTTGTCAAGGCCTTTACTGTTTTTCAGCTTGAAATCAATGTACCAGCATGACTGGACCAAAACAGTTGGGCAGGGTTGCGGGCATGCCCGCTTTAGAATTGACTTTAGCGGTTGAACCTGTTTATTTTCTTTCGTACAATCTACAATCTAGTGTCACGTCAACGCTGCTCTGATGCATCTTGCCACTACCTGAATAGTTACAAAAAAAATGATATGAATAAGAGCAATCTGCCGGCGGTACAGCACCAGGCCGGTAACCTGAATCAACTGATTGACGAGAGCGCCCGCCGGTTTGCCGATCATGCCGCCATTGGTATGGCCCTTGAAGATCCGTTGACCTATGCCGAGTTTCATCAGCGAATTCTTCTTGTCGCCGCTTACCTCAGGGAGAGCGGTGTCAACCAGGGGGATAGAGTCGCCCTGCTGGGCGAGAATTCCCATAACTGGTGTACTGCATATCTGGCGATTGTCCGTCTCGGTGCGGTGGTGGTTCCCATTCTGCCGGACCTGCCCGAAGCCGACGTCCATCATATCCTCACCGAGATGGAATGTGACTGTATATTTCTCACCCAGCGTCAGATCGACAAGATTTACGATATTAAAAAGATGCTGACAACCGTTGTCACGCTGGATGATTATGTAGAGGATGCCGGCCTGCTGGAGGTCCGGACGTTTTCGGAGTATCTGGCCACAGCCGGGAGCCGTTTCTTGCAGGATCTGAAAAACGGGCTGCTGGAGTTTCCGGAGGTGGACAGTGAGGATCTGGCCTCCATTCTCTATACTTCCGGAACCTCCGGGTTCTCTAAAGCGGTTATGCTCAGCCATGCCAATCTCTGCGCCAATGCCTTTTCCACCGCTTCAGTGATTGTTCTTGCTCCGGGGGCGGTCTTTTTATCCGTGCTGCCCGTTGCCCATACCTATGAATTTACGGTTGGTTTTCTGATGCCTCTGATCAAGGGCGGCCGCATAGCCTATGCGGGCAAGGCTCCGACCCCGGCAGTCCTGCAGAAACTCTGTGCTGCCGAGCGCCCCCATGTCATGCTGGTGGTGCCGCTGGTGATGGAAAAAATTTACAAGAAGCGGGTTTTGCCCGCCATTGAGAAAAACCGTATGCTCTCCATGCTCTGTCGTTTTGGGGTCGGCCGCAGGCTGACCCATCGCAAGATAGGGAAAAAACTCTTTCAGTTTTTCGGCGGACGGCTGGAGGTCATGGGAATCGGCGGTGCCGCCTTGAATCCGGAAGTTGAAGCCTTTCTATGCGAGGCCGGCTTTCCCTATCTTATCGGCTACGGTATGACCGAGTCCGCACCGCTTGTTGCAGGCGGACCTACCGGCGATCCTACAATTCGCCTTGGCTCTACCGGTAGACCTGTGCCGCGGGTCAAGGTGAGAATTAATAATCCGGATTCTGAATCAGGTATCGGTGAAATCCAGGTTCAGGGGCCCAATGTCATGAAGGGATACTGGAATGATCCCGAGGCGACCGCTGCAACTTTTACCGAAGACGGCTGGCTGAAGACCGGTGACCTTGGTTTTGTTGATGATCGGGAAAATCTGCATGTCCGGGGACGTTCCAAGTCGGTTATTGTCCTTGCCAACGGAGAAAATGTCTATCCTGAAGTCATAGAGCATAAGCTCAACAGGTATCCCCTGGTGGTGGAATCGCTGGTGGCGGAAAACAGGGGTATGCTCGAGGCCTGGGTCTATCCCGATTATGAACTTGTTGATGAGGAAACCGCCGGCCAGAGCAGGCAGCAGCGGCATACCTATATTACCTCCCAACTGGAACAGATCAGAACGGAGGTCAATGAACAGCTGGCTTCCACCGCCAGGTTGTCGAGGATACTTGAACGTCGGGAGCCCTTCATCAAGACGGCAACCCACAAGATTAAACGCTATCTGTATACAGCCGAGACCATGCCGGGATAGCGGCGTGTTTACAGGGTGTTTTTCAGCTGCCGTACGGAAATGGGCGGCTTTTTAATGAAGCACGTGGTTGAATGGCCAACTTTTGGTTCAGCCATGCCGAACTACCAAAATTGAGTAGGAGAAAAAAAGAGATGAAAAAGAAAATTGTCCTTGCTGCGGTTGCGTCCCTGGTTGTCAGTGGTACGGCCTTTGGGGCCGGATATCGTATCCCGGAGCAGTCTGTAAATTCCGTTGCCAAGGCCGGGGCCAATATCGCCTACACGCCCGGTGCCGATGCCGCCTATTTTAATCCGGCAAATATGGGCTGGCTTGAAGACCGCGGCTATCTCGAGGGAAACCTGGAGTGGATCAATCTGAAATCCATTACCTACACCGATAACCGGACACCGCTGTTCAACGGCAAATCCGAGGAAGAGAATTTTGTCCTTCCGACTTTTTTCGCCGTTTCCCCGGACTATCATAACTTTCGGATCGGCATTTCCCTGGCCTACCCGAGCGGTCTCTCCAAGCAGTGGCCCCAGCTCTACCCGAGAACCTTTGCCGAAGAGTTCACCCTCAAGTCCTATGAACTCGGAACCTCGGCTTCCTATACCTTTAACGATATCTTTTCCGTTGCTGCCGGACTGCGGGCCGTGTATGCGGATGCCAAGGTGCGGAGTGCGGGTCAGGTCGCCCCCGGGATCACGGCCAGCCGTTATATGGATGGCGACACCTGGGAATTGGGTTATAATCTGGCGCTCAGCGCCCGTCCGGTCAAGGAGATGAATCTCAGTGTGACCTATCGTTCCAATGTTGATCTGGATCTGGAAGGAGATGCCCAGCTGGCAACTTCCGCAGGTCCGGGCTCTTACAGCGGTTCCGGAGCAGTCTCGGTTCCGATGCCTGCGGTTCTTGCCCTGGCCGGTTCCTATACCTTTGCCGATCAGTTTACCGTCGAGCTGGAGTATGATCGTGTCTACTGGTCCGAGTATGACACTCTGGATTTCAGTTATCCGGTCTCGCTGGGCAATCCGGTTTTGATCGCGGCCTTTGACCAGCCCAAGACCAAGAACTGGGACGACAGCGATACCTATCGTATCGGTCTGACGTATGATACCAAGAAATCGTTTATTTTGATGGCCGGTTTTGCCTATGATGAAACTCCGGTTCCGGATTCGACCCTGGGTTTTGATCTGCCCGATTCCGATTCCTATATTTACTCCCTGGGTCTTCGTTATCAGGCAACCGATCAGCTGGAAATCGGCATCGCGTACCTCTATGTGGATAAAGATGATCGCAGCGTGGCCAACTCAATCGTCAACGGTGAATTTTCCGACTCCGGTGCTCATGTGACCACTATCGGCGTATCATACAAGTTCTAGCGGAGAAAGACTGAAGAGTCCACAGCGGGTTGTGCTGCTGCGCGGTTGTAGACGGGGAACAGGAATATTCTGTTCCCCGTTTCTATTTCGGAGGGTATAGAGCGCGAGGTCGGCAGGGGAAGGACGAGTCGTCTTTATTGCTCAGCCATGGAGCATTACACTCGATAAAACAGCAAGATTTATCGATAGGGTCAATAAATCCGACTCGTTTTCTGTTATACCTGTTCCTGTCCTTAGTTTTTTCTTCTCTGAATCGCTACCAGTAGTTTTTGCACAGATCGGATAGACAGCACCCTTAAGAAGGGATATGTTTATCGATGAAGTTGAGAACCTGAACATTTTTCAACATACTCTCATGGAGATTAAACAATGGGTGCGCGACAAAAAGGTTCTGCCCTTGCAACTGCCGTTTTTCTAGTTCCAGGTATTGCGACGGCAGCAGCAACAGGTATACAGGGAGAGGCTGGACGCCACATCGCATTTCTTTTTGACAACCTGTGGTGGGGCATCTTCATCGTTGCCTTCTGTGGTCTGCTGCTGGGAGCCTACTGGAAGCGGGTCGATCCCTTTATCAACAATGACCGGATTTTGCGCCATGACGGAGCAGCCAGGCTCAGTCACTGGACCCACGCGGCAGGCTGCACTCTGCTGCTGATCAGCGGCGCTGCCCTGGGCTTCTTCTTTATCCCCCGCCAGGTTGTTGGTCCTGCCGGAGCATCGCAGATGATGGATCTCCATTTTTTAGGAGCCCTGTTCTTTGTATTCGGCGGTTTTTTCTGGCTGTCCAACACCATCCTCGCGCCTTGGCGATTTCGTGAACACATGCCGGACAAAGGCTCGCTTATTGAGGGCATCACCCATTACGCCCATATCTTCGGCCTGACAAAAAAAAATGTGCGCCCGGCCAAGTATGACGGCTCCGAGCGGCTGGCCTTTGTACCCATTGTTGTGTTTGCGGCCCTGCTGATTCTGAGCGGATTCATCAAGCTTGCCCCCCGCTTTACAGGTGTCCCCACCGGCCTGCTCTCCTTTATGACCTGGATCCATGACGCCTCTGCCTTGATGATGCTGGTGCTGTTCTTTTTCCACGTATTGCTGGCAGCGGTGGTTCCCTGGTCCTGGCCTCTGCTCCGCGCCATGTTCAACGGCTGGGTGCCGCGAGCTTTTGCCAAAAGCCACCATCCCGTCTGGTATGAACAACTTGAACAGAGCGCCTCGGAGGAGAAATCATGAGCCGTGGCACAGCAAAAAGATCCGGCCTTGACCGGCGAACCTTTCTAAAGAGCCTGGGCGCAGCCGGTCTGGTGGTCACTGCTGGCGGAGCTTTTTTCCTGCGCGGTTCTAATCTTTTGGTTATTCCCAATTCCAAAGGCTTCCTGGTCGTAGATATGGGCAAATGCATGGGCTGCTGCACCTGCATGACCACCTGTTCCCTGGTTCATCATGGAACAGCAAGCATGTCCCTGGCCCGAATCCAGATCCTGCAGGATCCCTTTGCCAACTGGCCGGGCGACATTAGTATGGCGGTCTGTCACCAGTGCAAGGATGCTCCCTGCGTCAAGGCCTGTCCGGTACAGGCGGATTATGTGGATGCGGATTTCGGTAATGTGCGCACCATTGATCCGGCCCGCTGTATCGGCTGTCTGCAATGCATTGCCGCTTGCCCCTGGGTACCCAAACGACTGCAGTGGAATGCAGAGGGCAATAATGCCCAGAAATGTGACCTCTGTGCCAACACCCCTTATCTCAAGGAAAAGGGTGGCCCGGGCGGCACCCAGTCCTGCGTCAAGGTGTGTCCGGTGGGTGCGATTGCCTTTGTCGACAAAATGCCGGATCAAAAATCGAAAACCAGCTACAACGTCAACCTGCGAGGTAAGGGCTGGAAGATGAATGGCGGAACCACAGAAGATATCGTTCGCGAAGGGTAATCCCACATGGACGGGTTGGCCACAACGAAGGATGAAAACGGTACAAACGTGACACCGCAGAGCGGTGTCACGAGGGTTGGGTAGAGAAGAAGACCTTCTAACTACCACAATCCTCTTGTAGCACCGCTCTGCGGTGCTACTTTGACAACTGGCGCTCTGCGCCGTTATGGATAAACCAGCATGGATAAACCATCATGGCTGGATCGGATTTTCAGGTCACAGCCACAAACAAAGCATGAAAATAGTCTGAGAGAACAAAACGTTGTGGATTATTTTCGGATAAACAATTATGGGAAAGAAAATGTTTGGCTACATGGGACAGATCCTGCTGGTTGACCTGAGTACCGGAACCACCAGCACAGTGTCCACTGAAAAATACCGGGAATGGGGCGGTGGTCACGGTCTGGGTTCAGCCCTGTTCTGGGATTATTGCAAAGATAAAACCATCACCGACGGTCGTGACCCCAAAAATGTGGTTGTGGTGGCGGCCTCGCCGTTTTCCGGCACCAGTGTTCCTTCTGCCGGCGGTCGTTGTGAAGTGGTGGGTGTGGGTATGGGACAGTATCCAGTCAACTGGTTTACCCGCTCCAACTTCGGTGGTCGTTTCTCAGCCACCATGAAATATGCCGGCTGGGATGCCATTGTTGTGATGGGCAAGGCAATAAAGCCGGTCTGGCTGGATATTCGCAATAACGAGGTCGTCATCCGCTCTGCTGACAAGATCTGGGGCAAAGACACCAAAGCTACTCAGCAGCAACTCTGGAAGCTGCTGCTTAAAGAAACCGGCGGCATGGAAGGCTGGTACGAGCTGCCGGGAAAAAACGGCCCCGAATACTCCACCCAGAAACCAGCCGTCCTCTGCATCGGTCCTGCCGGTGAGAATCAGGTGGGCCAGGGCTGCCTGGTGCATGATTCCGGCAATGGTGCAGGCCAGTGCGGCCTGGGTGCGGTCTGGGGATCCAAAAATTTGAAGGCCATTTCTCTGCAGGGAACCTGTCAGGTGGAAATTGCTGATCCTGCTGCACTGGTTCAGGCCCGGTTTGACGCCAAGGAATATTATGCAGCAGATGATGACGATCCGGATCAGCGGCACTGGGGACCTCTGGGAAATCCGGCAAAGCCGATTATCTTCTGTCAGCAGCCCACCGACAAACGGCGGACACAGTCCTGCCAGGGCTGCATCAACGGCTGCCGTGCCCGCTTCAACGTGGGCTACGGTAACGAAGTTTCCTGTCAGGAGACGGCATGGTACGCCGAATTTGCCATCAAATGGAGTAAAGGCGACAAGCTGAAGGCCAGTGAGATTATCTTTAAAGCCGGAGATCTCTGTAACCGGCTGGGTGTGAACTCCTATCCCCTGAGCAGTGCAATGCACTGGTTTGAGCACCTGTACCACGAAGGCATCATGGGACCGGGCAAAGAAATTGAGAGTCAACTGGACTGGTCAAAAATTGGCTCAGTGGAATTTGCAGAACAGTTTCTCCTCGCCATTGCCGAGAAAAGAGACGTCGGTGCGCTGATTGCTGAAGGCTACGTACAGGGTGCCTTCAAGGCCGGTCGTGAAGAGGACTGGAAAAACGGCACCCTGCAGTTTCCTTACTGGGGAATGCCTGAGCATGGCTACGATGCCCGGGTTGAGCTGGAATGGGGCTTTGAAACCATCATGTGCGATCGTGACATGAACTCCCACTGCATTAACTGGATTTTCTGGTACACCAATATCTCGATCACCAAAGGGGTGCGACCGCGAATTTCAGCTGAAAAAATCGCCAAACTGGTCACGGATAAGATGAAACCCTGGGTCAGCGGTCCTGAGGCCCTGGACTACTCTAACGAAAATATGTATTCGGATGCGGTCATGCAGCTGGTTCGCTGGCACATGTACTATACCCGTTACTGGAAGAACTCGACCCTGCTCTGTGATTTCCGCTGGGCCGATCTGTTCAACACCAATTCAAAAGACTGGACCGGGGCAACCGGCTCTGAAAAAGCCGGCGAGCAGGTGTTCTGGAATGCAGTCACCGGCGAGAATATAACCTTTAATGACGGTATTGAACGGGGCAGAAAGATCTGGCATCTGGATAACGCCATCTGGGCACTGCAGGGCAGACATCGTGACATTGTCCATTATGCCGACTATATCTATGACAAAAACTGTGATGAAGGTGAGATCCTTCCCTACTTTTACTGGCCCTGTCGTGATGAAAACGGCAACTGGAGATACCAGGACATCATGCACCGCCGCATTGACCGGGATAAATTTGAGGACTGGAAGACCCGCTTCTACGGTCAGGAAGGATGCGCGACCGACACCGGCTGGCCCACCCGTGCCACTCTGGAAGGTTTTGGTTTAAAGCTGGTGGCTGACGAACTTGAAAAGAATAAACGACTGGGCAGGGAGGACAAGGCATGAGCGCATTAACGCCTGAGCAGGCACAGCAACTCCTCACCGATGTTTCCTTCCGCGACAAGTTGACAGCCGCTAGAATGGTGATGCCAAGCGGCCTGCACCGGGAAGATATCTGCAGCATGGAAGAGGCACACTGGTTTCTTGAGCCTTCGCTGCAAACCCTGCCCGCCGTCAATCTGGATAAACTGGCCGACTGGCTGGAACAGCATTACCAGGAGCGTGAGACGGCGGCAGCCATTCGCCGGATTGTACAGGAGAGTCCCAATCAGGTTGAGGCCTATAAACAGACCTACGAACTCATCGGTGCACGCCTGACGCAGGCCAGGGAGGTTGTCAATGCTTAAAAAAAATCCCCCCATGAAAGGACTGCTGGTACTGTTCGCATTTCTCATCGTTGGTGCAGTTTTGCCAATGGTTGCTGCGGCAGAAAATTCCAGACCCGCACTCACCGGTGAAGTTGCCTATGCCGAACCGGTTGCCTTTGATTATGATCGCGACGGTAAATCCAATCTGATTCAGATGTGGGCAAGCTTTGACGTGAAACCTGCCGTGGGAAAAAAGGGTGATCCCGGGTACCTGCCCGAAGAGGGAACCATGCGCAGGTACTTCAAGGATATTAAAACCGGGCAGCCCGTCCTGGGCTTCTCCATGTTCAACATGCTGCCCGACACTCCCATTGGTGAGCCCGTTCCGGTCAGCGACGTTACGCTATCCGGTACAACCATGAGCTTTAACGTCGGACCTATGCGCTATCAGATAACCGACGGCGGTGAAGGCTACCAGCATGACACCGTCAAGGTGAATGACGGCTTAAACGATTATCCGGTTACCCTCTTTGACGGCGATCTGACAATCTCAGGTTCCCGGAAATGATTTCCCCTTTTTTAAGGCAAAAATCTTTAATCGGATAAGGATAAATAAAGTATAAGGAACCGTGCAGGACGTTCTTCAAAGAAAAGACGTTTTTTTGCCGCCAACCTGAGGAGAGATCATGGCCTATAAAGACCAGTTTGAAGCAGCACTCAATACTAAGCTTACGCTGAAGCAGGTTCTGTTTACCCGTTATTTTACCAATACCCTGGTCGATCTGGTCGTCCTGGGGCTGTTTAATGAGTTCTGGAGCAAGATTGAAATTAATTCTTTCCTCACAGCCATGCTCTCTGCCCTTCTGCTGCAGGTACTCCTACAGGTTTCCATTGTCCTCGAACACCGATCTTCTGAATACTTCAAGGCAAAAGGCGGTTCATTTTCCAGGGTGATGCGTTTCGTATCAGCCTGGGTAATTCTGTTTATTTCCAAACTGATTATTCTCTGGTCCATCGACGTCTTGTTTGGTGAAAGTTTTCTCTTTCACGGTCGTTTCCACGGGGTTTTTCCCTTCCTGGTGCTGGTTATAACCATCCTCATTGCGGAATCTCTTGTACGTTCTTTTTATCATTATCTCGGCAACAGCAACCAGGCCGAGTAAAGAGGTACAGCATCATCAAGGGGGGAGAGTGAAATGAAAAGCATTTGTAAATCCGACACGCAAAGTATCCCTTTATTCTCCAAACGCAGCGTTCAACAAAAAGCCCTTTTTTTTCAGTTAGTTCGGCAATAGAATGGGCTTGAAATCCCAGGCTGAAGTATGGGGAACGCGGATACAGAAGACAAGCATTCCCTTGGCTCTGCAGGCGGGCCAGCTACATATCATCCATAACTTCCTGCAAAGGAGCCCCATGGGAACCGGACGGCGGTTTTGTTCCTGTAATCGCTGCAAGGGTTGTGGCAATGTTGACCGGGTTCACTTCCCGATAAATTGTCTTCTGTTCAATTCCTGCCCCGGCAAAGACAATGGGCACAAAAGAATCATAGCGCCAGGGGCCGCCGTGGTTGGCCGCTACGATCTCGCCGTCATAGTCATTGATAAAGTAATGAGGTTGAAAAAGCACAAGAATATCGCCGGATCGTTTGGCGCAGAAATTACGCAGAGCTGAGCGGTTGAGCTCTGTATCGGGCAGTTCATTCTTTGCCATGGCAGTGGAGGACACAGCCAGCGCTACCCCTTTAATTGCCATAAGTTCTCGGGCAACTGCCTTTTCAACCTCCCCCTGATCCAGACCTTTTTCTTTAATGAGTTCACGGTCAAGATAGAGATAGGGCGGATAGAATTTTTTGATTAATTCCCGGCCGAGACCAAATTTTTTTTTCAGCCGGGCAATGGCCGGTTTTTTATCCCATGTATCGGGGG
This sequence comes from uncultured Desulfobulbus sp., assembly GCA_964590715.1. Classification (GTDB taxonomy): domain Bacteria; phylum Desulfobacterota; class Desulfobulbia; order Desulfobulbales; family Desulfobulbaceae; genus DRLX01. The sequence continues at coordinate 3,384 of CAZPXI010000004.1, read as the reverse complement.
AGACATAGCCGGAGTCAATGCCAAAGGATTCGTTGTATCCCGGTGCTTCCGGCCCGCCATGGTCAGCGGAGAGGACAATCAGGGTATTATTCAGACCCACTTTTTTGTCCACTGCAGCAAAGAGTTTTGCCAAAGTTCGGTCAAGTCGAAGCATATTATCTTCAGCCTCAAGGCTGGACGGGCCAAAGAGATGTCCGACATAATCAGTGGTGGAAAAACTGATGGCCAGAAAATCGGTAATGTCGTCCTGCCCAAGATCCTCGGACTCCAGCAGGGCCAGGGCAAAGTCAAGGGTCAGCTCATCACCGGCCGGGCTGAAAGTGAGATAGTTACCGAAATTCTTGCCGCTCACTTCACCATACTTATGGGGAAAGGTGCGGCCAAAACCGGCCACATCCGCCTCCCAGGGTGCGTCATCGTTTGCAGCCATCATATAGGTGGATTTATCCAGCAGCAGTTCCCAGGCAGTACCTCCATAGCGTTCATAGTTTTTTTCTGTATTCCACTCACTCACCCATTGCGGGTACTGATCGTAATAGTAAGAGCTGGTTATAAACTCTTTTGTTGCCTTGGAGAACCAGAACGCCTTGCCCGTATGCCCGGCCAGGGTCACGGCACCACGATCCTTGACCGAGACCGCAAAGATCTTTGCCCCGCCGTTGGTATACAGGGTGAGCTCGTCACTGAAGGTGGAACTGATGATGTTGGCAGGAGACCTGCCGTCTGTAGAGGCAAGGGCCTGGGAGGAATCCACTTCCGTGGACTTATCCACGTCCGCTCCGGCAGTGAGGATATGATAGCGGTTATCCTCAATGTTATAGGCAAGTTTGCCGGTATCACGATCAAACCAGACATTGGCCACCATGCCGTGCACAGCAGGAATCGCCCCGGTGGCAAGGGTGGTATGTCCCACCACGGTTTCAGTGTTGGAATGGCTGTAATGGGCGTTGGCGTACCAGATACCCTTTTCCATCAGATAGCGGAAACCACCCTCGCCCATGTTTTTCTTATACCTGCCCGGCAGGTCCCCGCGCAATTGATCCACGGTGATCTGCAGAATCAGTTTTGGTTTTGCTGAATTTCCTCCATCAGCAGAACAAATATACGGCATAGATACAGGCACAGCCAGCAGGATATAAAAAACAGCTTTTTTCCCAACTATAGATATGATCTTTTGCATTAATAGACAAAGTCCCAAAGTATTTTTGTTTACGGCAGCAGACGTTGTTCTCCGTGTGACAACAAGACGAAATTACCAGCAGCAGATTTTTCCTGCTATTTCAGCAGTTCAATCTCACCGGGCCGCCACTTTTTATCAAACCACGGCTCAAGCGGGCCATAGAGACGGAGGATGGCAAACCAGCCCTTGCCGGGAATAGTCTGGATCCAGTTGCCCTCTTTTCCTGCCGGAGCCTTGGGGCCGAAATACAGATCAACCGAACCGTCCTTGTTTTCCACGATGCCTGCTTTTTTGTTGTTCTTGCTGGGGAACCGCTGAGTGGTCTGCAGTTCGGAGCGAGTCTGGGGATCGTAGACCACAACCGACCAGAAATCCCTGGCCGGAACATTAGGCGGAATGGTCAGCTTGTAATTCTTGTCGCCGTAGAGAAAGTTGCCGTCCTTGTCCTTGTCCACCATGGCATACTGGGAGCCCTTGCCGATAAATTTTTTAACCATGGCCGGGGTATTGACCGTGGCCATGTAGAAAAAGTAGGACCTGGCCTCCAGGTTACGGCCGCCTTTGCCGCCGTCAATGAGCCACCTGTAGTCTCCGCCGACAAAGGCGGTTTTCCACCGGCTGCCTTCCCATTTATAGGCATCTTTCATTCTGGAATTGAAGATCATGGACCGGGCCGTGGCATTACCGATCTTCATGGCATCGGTGAGAAGTTTTTTCATGCGTTCATCCGGGGCAAATTCTTTGCCCTTCTGCAGGCCGATACTTGCCATCATGCCGCGGAGTTCAGGGTCTATCATGGCCACAGGTTCACGCTGGATAACCAGACTGATCTCTTTGTAGAAATCAAAGTTGTTGGCATGGATGGAGTTAAAGAACTTGCCGGAGGCATTATTAAAATGCATCTTGGGCGGATTTTTTGCTTTGGCAAGTGGATAAACTTTTACCCCCTCCCGAAACATCTTTGAGGCAGCATCGGGTTTGCCGTTGACCAGAAAGCCGCGCAGGATCATCCAGTTGGTGTAGGAGGGGGATTTTGAAACAAAGACGGTTTTCTTCACCCCGCCGATCTCCATTTCCACAGCCTCACTGCCTTCCTTGTATTGCAGGTCACCTTCATAATCCGGAGGAAGAATCAGATAGGTTCCGCCTTTTCCTCTGTCCGGGCCAACACTGCCCATGTCGGTGACAAAACGGAAAAAGGCATCGTTGAGAGTGCCCGGACCGCTGCCCGGCGGGATTTCCACCACGGTGGGGCCGTCTTTTTTAAGATCTAGAATTCCGGAGGCATAGACGGTATCGGTATTCCCGGTTAAAAAGAGTGCCGGAGAATCCATCAGATCATCAAAGATCATGATATTATTTGACGAGGTAACCCCCATCTCAACATTGGCAAGACGCATGGCCTCAATGGATGCCATGGGAATGGCACTGAGGAAAACCTCTACCCCCCTGGCGGTATCGAGATAATCAAACACCTTTTGTGAAGTCTCCTTACTGGGCAGGCCGTCATAAAAATCCAGCGTACCGATGGAGGTCTCTACCTTGTCGGGGGTCATGATTGATTCCGGGATGTTATAGTTAAAGCCCGGAGTAACATCGTCCGCCATAACATTGGGGCTCTGTACCCCTATGGTTAACAGGGCTGATACGGCAGCTGTTGCTGCGTATATTCTCCATGTATTCATAGTAACTACCTCCGTGGTATCTGGTTAGTTGTATAACTTTTTGTAATTCAAGAGTAATAATTTTTATCTGCACATGGTTAGGAGCCGGCATTCATGCGCTTAACAAGTCTCAAGTTATCGGCCACCACTTATACAGTGTCTGAAAAAATATTCACACCCGACTTGCGGGCTTATTTAGGGAAAAGAAATTGAATTGAAGCTGAACCCTGAACTGCCAATCCGCCGATCACCCGTTGCCCCGGTTGTCTCCGGTCAGCACTCCGGGCTGGGAGATAACCGGCAAAATCGCCCGGGGGATCACATTCCAGTTCTCACCAAGTGAAATGGGATAGACCGGCTGAATATTTAAAATATTTTCTCTGTCAATTGTTCTCTCACAATCATTATTCTAGAACCACGGTTTTTTGGACCATTCCGGCGCGCCGATAACAGGAACGAACATTAAACGAATCTGCCATTCAGGGCCGAAGTCATCTGGTTTAACTACGTTATAATACGCCTCAAAACCAAGTTTTACCG
>CAZPXI010000003.1:0-36482 GCA_964590715.1 uncultured Desulfobulbus sp. | reverse complement strand
CGTTCGGATAAGTTAACTTTAACAAGTTGTTAAGAAAGAATGATCATTCATTCGCTCAGCGATCAATTGGAACCCTTCAATTCCGGAAAAGGAAAAGACTGTTGTAACTGTTCAGGAGTGCCTTAGATTCGTTCATTCGGAGTCTCGTGCCTCGTTTACCAAGGCCTGCAAAACGTACTTGTGCTACTTGAACCGGCCAAGTAAGCGTAGACTACTCCGAAATGGGCGAAGAGAAGCGCATACTCCGTGAGGTGCTCCTGAACAGTTACAGACTGTTGTATAGGAATCTGTGAAAAAAGAGCTTTATTATTCGTCCCGGTTCAGGCACACGCAGGCAACGGAACAGGCTCGAGATAGAACTCTCAGGTGGTCCCCATTTTTCTTTTTCCATTCCTGTTGTTTTCTGCTACATTAGACGAGGAATTATCACATAGTATAAAATACAACCCTTTATAATAACAGAAATTTCATGGTCACCCCGGAGCGTCCGGACGCCGAGCAGGCCGGACGAACGAAAAAGAACTCTCTTGTCCCAGTATTCCTGGTCAGCCTTGTACTGGTCGCCGGGATAGCAGGCGCATGGATGCTGTTCTCTCCATCAGCGCCTTCGCCAGTTACAACGACTCAACAGCCACCGGCCCAGTTGTCCACTGCTGCCTCCCCGACAAAGATCCCGTCTGCCTCTCCCTCACCTGTACAGGAAAAGTCCCCATCCTCACCGGCACTGGCTTCCCCAACAGCGCAGGCAGGCAGAGAACAGGCTGCAGATGAAGAAAACAGTGGCACTGTAGAAACGGAAAATCCGCAGCAGGCAACACCGACCCTGGCAGCACTGACCCCGCGGCAGCTCCAATGCAAACAACTTGCCGATAGGCTGCATTCATTTTTTACCCATCTGGACCAAAAGGAATACATCCAGGAGTTTCAGCTCGGCGCCCCGGCCCAGGATTATTTTATTGCCCTGGCCACCAAACTACTGAACAATCCCCCGGTGGTCTCAAGGGAGTCGGATGATCTCTATACTATCCTGAAAAACATGGCGCATTTCTTCCGGATCATCGGTGGAAAAAACATTCTGGTTATAAAAGGAATTCTTGATCGTGAACGGGAAACCATTGAAGATGTGGCCGCCGACGTGTTCTCCTGGACAACAGGCGGCAAAGAGTGCAGTAATGAGGCCTTCTCCTTTCATGCCCCGCTGGACAAGTTGTACGAATATGCTGGCTTTTTCCTCAACAGCATGGGGGGACGGTCGTATCTCTTTCGCCGGGATTCCCGCTCACGTCTGCTGATCAACTACTATGCTATCCTGCTGGTCGACCGGGCAAACACGGAGGGTATTAACCGACACGGGATCGACATCAAACCCCTGCTCCCGGTGACCATAAGCGAGATTGAAGGGTCGAACCAACTGATCTATAAAGAAAAATACCTGGACAGGCTGTACGAGCTGGTAGAACAATATCAATAAAAAAAACGGCTTGCCGCCGGGTGGCAACAAGCCGTCGTACTGCGTCGACGCAGGTGCGCTTAATCGCGACTGCCGCCGAAGAAACGAAGCAGCATCAGAAAGAGGTTGATAAAGTCAAGATAGAGGGCAAGGGCCCCGATAATGGCCCCCTTGCGAATGGCTCCCTCTCCCTGCTCCATAATTCCCTGCTCACCCATGGTCTTAATCTTTTGCACATCCCAGGCTGTCAGGCCGACAAAGACCAGTACACCGATAACGGAAATTGCCCAGTACAGGCTGGAGCTGTGCAGAAAGATATTAACGATTGAGGCAATAATTATCCCGATCAGTCCCATGAACATAAAAGAGCCCATCCCGGACAGATCCCGCTTGGTGACCATTCCATACACGGCCATGGCCCCAAACATACCGGCGGTAATAAGGAACGTGCCGCCGATTGAAGCACGGGTGTAGGCCAGAAACACCGTGGACAGGGTCAGGCCGTTCAACACGGCATAACCGAGAAACAGGCCTGTTGCCGTACCGGGTTGAATCTTGTTGATCCGGGCCGACAGATAAAAAACCATGCCCAGCTCGGCAAGAATTAGAATTATAAAAATGGGACTGCCGACGATGGACATGGCCAGACCGGAACTGGCGGTAAACCAGGCAATGACGCCGGTCAACCCCAGGCCGATGGCCATCCAGTTGAACACTTTGGCCAGAAAGACCGTTGATGCCTCCCGGCGGGCCTGTTCAACCGTTACAACTGCGGTTTGATACTGTTGGGTCTCCATATAAAAAGTTCTCCTTACACATAAATTTGATCAACGTGACCGGGTTGTTTCCCGGTCGCTGTCTAGACAAGCCATGCAAACCGCCTCAACATCCATATCACCACCCGAGACGATTTCCTGGCAAAAGATGCATAGTTTCTTATAGTGTCGCTATCCGGGCCCGAGATGAAACCAGCCGGAATACTGATGAACGGTGCTGCTGTACCTGCTGACTCAATCGGCTGCAGCCAAACGGTTCACTTATATTGTAATCAATCTTCCACAGAAGGCAACTGAAACAGGATTTGAAAATGAAAATAGCAATCAGTGGCAAAGGCGGGGTCGGCAAAACAACAATTATGGCTTTACTGGCCGGTGAGTTGCGAAAACAAGGTCGGGAGGTACTGATCATTGATGCCGACCCGAGCCCGCATATGGCCCAGACGCTGGGAATCGGGAATGCCGCCAAGGTCAAACCCATTGCCGAGATGACCAAACTGCTTGCCGAGCGGGCAGGCAAGACCGAGGGCTCGCCCTTTTACAATCTCAACCCGGATGTCAACGATCTGCTGCGGGATTTCATGATCGACCATGATGGGTTACGGCTGATGGTGCTGGGCGCGGTCCAGGTGGCCGAAGGAGGATGCGCCTGCCCGGAGAACCATGTTCTGAGAAAGATGCTGAAAAAAATGCTGCTGACCGCAAAAGAGGTAGTTCTGCTCGACATGGAAGCCGGGGTCGAGCATCTGGGCCGGGGCACGGTGGCCGGGGTCGACCAGCTGCTGATCGTGGTCATTCCCTCACGATCCAGTATCCGGACCGCACTTAAAATCAAACAGATGGCTGACGACGTTAAAATTCCAAGGGTTCTGTTTGTCGGCAACCTGGTTCGGGACGAGGAAGACAGGCGGTTTCTCATCGATTCATTGGGTGAGGCACCGGTTGCCTTTTTCCCGGATTCAACACCCATACGCAAAGCGGAACGATCGGAAACCGCCATCATTGACCTGGAAGAGGGGCTGGAAGACGCGCCGAAGCAGTTGCTGCAGGCGGTAAATGCACAATGAAACAGGGAGCAGGCCACGGTTTTTTGCCATTTAATTCTTAATGTTGCCCATCCCTGTTGCCAAAGAATGTCTACCGGTACTGATTGATTTTAATGCTCTTAAGCTCAAGCCTTCCCTTGCCCGGACTTCGTACCTAATCTGCCGGCATTCACCTGCAATCAATACGCCCCCTTACCGGTAAACATACAGCGGACGGTCTGAAAAATAATCTTGATGTCATTGCGGAGGGAAAAGTTCAGGACATACCAGTCATCGAGCTCGACCCGCTCTTTGTAATCATCGGTATCGCTGCGTTTCATAACCTGCCAGGGCCCGGTGATACCGGGCTTCATGGACACGTAACGGCCTGCACTTTGCTCACCGTTGCCCTTGTAAAACTCTTCAAGCTCCTTACCGACGATGGGCCGGGCCCCGACCACGCTCATCTCGCCTTTGAGAACGTTGAAAAACTGGGGCAGCTCATCAAGACTGGTTCGGCGCAGAAAACGGCCGATCCGGGTGATGCGTGGATCATCCTTTAACTTATACGACTGGATCCATTCTTCTTCCATTTCAGGATTTTGGGCAAGAATAACCTTGAGTTGTTCATCGGCGTCCACGCCCATGGTCCGAAATTTGAGACACTCAAACTCGCGACCGGCTGAAGTAATCCGCCGGTGTCGGTAAAACAGGGGACCCCTGCTGTCGATTTTTATCAAGCCGGCCACGATTAAAAAAACAGGAAAGCCGAAAAACAACACCAATGAGGAAAAGATCACATCAAAACTGCGTTTCCAACCGGTATCCGGATTGAAGTTCAGGACGAGCATTTCACCAAGAGACTGAATTTCAGCATGATGGAGGCCATAGATATACAGGTCCGGTACCAGGAAAATCCGGGCCCCGAGATCCCGGCACTCCTGAAGAATTTTAAAAATCTTGCGTTCGGCCCGCATGGGCAGGGCTATATACACATAATCAATATCATTGGTTTTCAGAAAATCGCGAACCTCATCAATACGCCCGAGCAACGGTCGATTCAAGATCATCCCCTGCCCGGTTGCATCAATTTTATCATCAAAGAAACCGACAATTTCTATACCGGCCCAGGGAATACCTTCCACCTCCCTGGCCATCCTGAAGCCGAGATCCCCGGCACCGACGATAACGGCATGACGAATATTTTTTCCCTGGGAGCGGTAGTATCGGAGCGTCTTGCGAACAATCAGATGGAGTGAAAAAATCAAGACCGGCATGGACAGCGACCAGATTATGAAGACAACCCGGGAATAGGCCTCGGAGATCTTGAATATGAAGAAATAGAGGAGGAGGCAGCCGACCACCGTACTCCAGGCTTTTAAAATAACCAGGAATTCACGGAAATATTTCCAGCCGCGCCAGGAACGGTACATTTGGAACGAATGAAAACTTATAAAGGAAACGACGAAAACAAGAATTTCCAGATAGGTGTAATAAAAATTCCAGGGCACCTTATAGAGATACACCAGCAGCCAGAGAACACCACAGACCAGGGAGCAGTCGAGCAGATGGAGAATCCGGTAGATAAACGAGCTGCGCTCCCGCAGATTCCAGGAAAGAAGAGGTGACATAGGTTGGTTACAAACCCTTTACCGGCATATTACTGCCATGGAAAAAAATAAAAAAACAAACATCATTGACACCAACTGGGCGGGTACTGATACCTCAAGACCACCAACGCCGATGAAGACTCAGCAACGGGGCCAAGTTCTTTGGCAGCTTCTTGTACCGTTTTCCCAACTGATAGGCAATAAATTTAGCACCGCTTCGAAAAATACTCTCCGGCAGGCGGAGATATTTTTTCCGTTGTCTGAGATAGGTTATTTCAGAACGGACAAACTGTTTGCCGGCTCCGGTCGGTGAACCGAATTTTTCCAGCATTCCCAGGTTGCAGGCATGGAATACACCGATATCAAAGTAACGCCTGAAATCCTGGATCGGAGAATAGTTATGGGAATGATAGACCCTGGCCTCACCGACGTAGGCCACACAGTAGCCGTTTTCGAGTAAATTTGCCAGTGCGCAGGTATCCTCGCCAAAGAGCTGTTTAGCCGGAAAGAATCCATGCGCGGCCAGGACATCCCGGCGCCAGGCGGCAAAGGAATTTGAAATGAACACGGTTTTAAAGCCGTATCTGTTTCTGTCCTGCCAGCACCGGACGGCGGAGGCAGCTGGATAATTATGCAACCGCAGGTGAGCGGCAAAGACATCCGCGTCCGGCGCCGGCAGCTGTCTACCGTAGGTTGCGGCAATATCTTCTCTATCCTTAAATGGTGCAGTCAGCCTCTTCAGGGCTGTATCGTTCTCGGGAACGGCGTCCTGGGTCATAAATACTAGAATATCGCCCCGGGCCTGTTCCGCGGCCAGGGTCCGGGTACTGCCGTGATCAAAATCTTCTCGTTGAATAGAGATAACTTGCGCCCCGAATGTTTTGGCGGTTGCAACGGTGTTGTCGGTGGAGGCGGAGTCATACACCAGCAGTTCGTATTCCTCGTCCAACTGCTGGCGGCCGATCCCTTTCAGAACCTCTGCAAAGAGGTCGCCGCCGTTTAAGGTCGGAATAATAATTGAAATCAAGCTGGTCGCCTCTGCTGATTTTTTTTGATTTCTCGGGCCAGCAGCACCGCCTTATGGGCCTGAAAAAGATAAAAAAGGAGCGGATTCCAGCTCAACCGGCACAACAGGGCAGCCAGCAGCCGGTCCGCTGCCGACAGCAGAACATCGGGCAACAACTTGAGATAAGAAGCCACCCGGGCGGCTCCCCCGCGACCTGCCTCCACCGGATGGAGGGCAATGAGCAGTCCATAATTTGCTATCGAGTCGCGCATTTTGGCCACCACCTCTTTTCTGGTCATCACGCCCATATGGGAACAGGGGTTGTCGATGTGACGGATTGTATACGAATCACCCAGTCTGATGCCCCACTCAATATCTTCAAAACCATAGCCGGTAAACCGGGGATCAAAATGGATCGATTCCACTATATCGTGCCGCACCATGATGTTTGAGGTGAACAGGTACCGCCAGGGATTTCGGTTGCGGATTTCAGCCGGCAGGGCCTCGGTACGCCGACTTTTATAGAGATAAAAATCGTATTCCGGCCGGTTTTGGTTATTTTGCGCGTAACTGATCCCACCGCAGATAATTTCAGCCCCTTGCCCGCATTGATCCAGATACAGCTGGAGGAAATCATCGCGATCGGGCAGCATATCGGCATCAAGAAAAAGGATATACTCCCCCTGTGCCCGCTTGAGCAAAGCGTTGCGGGTTGCGGCCCGGCCCCGGTTGACCTCTGACTTCTCATACCTGACCAGGGGGAGTTGCCCGGCCAGGACATCATTGCCGTATTTCTTGCTTGAACCATCATCAAAAACAAGTATTTCAATCTGTATTCCATCCGACAACCGTTGACTCTGCCCATGAAGCCGGTCAAGCAGAGGGCCGATATCCCAGTTAAAGACCGGGATTAAAATGGAGAGGTACACGGAGGATGGCATTTAAACCGCTCAGGTTTTATATTTTTTAACCAGAGCCAGCCTGCTCCGATAGACTCGAATAAATCCGTTCCAGCCAAGTTTTTCCAGTACAATCCGCAGCTGCCGTTTGGCCGCCAAAAAGAGGTAATAACTGTGACCTGCAAAAAAAGAGTTCCCGAGCAGAGCAACTCGTGCCCTATGGGTTTCCAGAAGAGCATTCTTCCAGTTTGCCTCGGAGGTGCCGTCATGCTGCATATTGGCAAGCACCTCTTCCAGGGACAAAAATTGTACACCTTGCCGTTTAAAGCGTAACAGGAGTTCATAATCCATGGCTAACCGATAGTCGGTCGAGTACAGGCCAAAACGATGATACAGTGCCGAACGAATAAAACAGGTCGGATGGGTTACGGTCATCTCACGCTCAAGTAACCGCGGTACCGAATGACAGCAATACTGGCGACCCTCCCCTTTCCAGAACTGCAGAGCGCCACAGACGACTCCGACTTCCCTGTTTGCCGAAAAGGCGTCAACCGCCCGCTGCACAGCTTCGTCCTCGTACCAGTCTCCGCAGTTGATCAAACCTATAATGTCTCCACGGGCGGCCATGATTCCCTTGTTAAAGGCGTCACTGATCCCCTCATCCGGCTCGCTCTGCCAGAAATCTATTGTTTCGTCATATTGACGAAGAATCGAAACGGTATTGTCCTCTGACTTGCCATCAATAATAATATATTCTATGGGGTCATAGCTCTGCTGCAAGACGCCTTCAATGGTTTTACGGATATGCTCTTCCCCATTACGAACAATGGTGACAATGGAGACTACAGGGGTATCGGCCGCACCCTGCTTTTCCATACCGCGCAAACGCAGGCCACCGACCAGCTTGTTCTCTTGTTTGGGTACGGACGGAATCATTATAATAGAGCTCTATATCTGACTGCGGTATAATGCAGCCGTTCGGGCCACACACGAATTCCAGGAAAACACCTTCTCCCGTTCATGGCCGCGTTCCCGCAGGGAATGGGCGATTTCCTGCGATTGTACTACAGATTCCATAACAGTCCTCATCTCCTCTTCGTTCAACGGATCAAAATAGAGCGCGGCATCGCCTGCTATTTCGGGCATGGATCCGGCGGTACTGCAGGCAACCGGACAGCCGCAGTGCATGGCCTCAAGCAGCGGCAAACCAAAACCTTCGTACAGGGACGGATAGACAAACAGGGAGGCATGGGCATACAGAGCCGCCAGCAGAGAATCATCCGCCTGCAGGTGTCGAATACGTTCGCGCACTTTAAACTCGCCCAAAAAACGTTCCTCATCAGCTGTAAAGCCCCCCCCCCCAACACAAAGGACATCAAAGTCGGAACATAAAAGACGTGAACGGCTGAAGGCGGTAATAAACCTCTGAAAATTCTTCACGCCCTCTCTCAAGCCCACATAGAGCAGGTACGGACGGTCACCGACTTCAAAATCCACCTGTTCATCTATGGTATCAAAAGACAGGCCAAGGGGGATAACCGTGATTTTGTCAGGGGCAACCTGCAGGTATTGTATCAGGTCATCACGGGTACTCCTGGATATGGCAATCACATGATCCGCCCGGGCAACCGCTTGTTTTTTAAGTGCAGGTATCTGCAGGTCAACCCCGTGGAACTGATCGGGAAAACGTTCATGGATCATATCGCAAACCGTGAGGATACGGGGTGCGCGAACCGGTTGAGAAATACTTGAATAATAGGTCTCGTGAAAAATATCCGGCGGCTGTTTTTTAAGAAAACCACGACCGCCGATACGATTGATACAGGGCAGCACATGGTGTTTACCCGGGAAGGACGCCACCTTTCTGCCCACCGTATGCACCGGGCTGTTTTCAAGATATGCGTTGATATGAACAGGGGCCAGGACCGTTGTTTTAATTTCATCGGCGCAGTCCGGAAGCCTGCGGGCAAGTTCTACAAAATACCTGGAGATTCCTCCCATCTTCTGCAGGGCAAAAATCTGATAATCATAGATCACATGCATAAAAATAAACCGGTATTGCTAACGTCCATCCCATGCCTTCCGGTAACCGGCCGCCGTCTGTTCGGCACAACGGCGCCAGGAAAATTGTGCGGCTCTTTCAAGCCCTTTACGGACCAGATGATTGCGAAGTTCCCGGTTTTCAAGCAGGGACAGCATGGCCTGACATATGTCTTCTTTATCCAGCGGATCCACCAGAATCCCTGCATCCCCCACCACCTCCGGCAAAGAGCTGGTCTTTGAGGTAATGACCGGCAGGCCGCATTGCATGGCCTCCAGCGGAGGGAGACCAAAACCTTCATAAAGTGATGGATACAGAAAGGCCTCGGCCCCGGAATAGAGCGCGCTGAGGTGCTCATCGGCAACAAAACCGGTGAACAGTACCCGGTCTCGCAAGAGCGGATCATTTTGTATGTCCTCGTACACCTCCCGTACTTTCCAGCCACGGGTGCCGACAAGAACGAAAGAAAGATCATCATAACCCGGCTCTTTCAAAATTTCCCGAAAACTCTGCAGGGACAGGGCAAGATTTTTTCTCTTTTCCACCGTGGCCAGGGTAAGAAAATAACGACCTGTGGGAATATGAAACTTCTCTTTCACCTCGGCAATCCGTTCCCGGTCACGCACTGGAGCGTACAAATCCCGGGAGGCGGCAAGGGTTGTAACAAAAACCCGCTCCGGATCCATCTTGAAGTAGGAGCAGATATCCCTCTTACTGCATTCCGAGATGGTAAAAATAAAATCATTTTTCGGGAAAAACGACTCGACGATCGGTCGAAACTCATCGGCAAACCCATCGGCAAAATATTCGGGATGAATAAGGGGAATGATATCGTAAATGGTCAGCATACGGACGGGAGTCCGCCTTGAGCGAAAGCGTGGAAGAGCGGAATACTGGGAATGAAACAGATCCGCCCTGGATCCGATTCTGCCGGTCAGCGACATGCGATAGAGTTTGGAGAGGATTTTTGCGTTGATCCCCTCCTGGACGACCTGATGATCACATCCGGCAAGGGCGATCAGCCGCCGCTCAAACCCGTTTCTTGGAAATGCTCCAGCTGCGTGGTTATGTTCGGTAAAATAGTGATCCGTGAGCTGATTGACCTGCAACGAGGAAAGCGCAGTGTAGGAAAGATCAAGATCGTCCATGGCCAGCAGCTCAAGAGAGAGGCTGCTGATAACCCTGTAAATTCCGGTCCTGGCGGTTTCAAAAAGCTGAGCCAGACCAATTACTCCCACATCTATGACTATCTTCATAGGTAATAGTTCACAACAGAATTCTGCAGGAGATGCCGCCTTTCAGCCCTTATTGCACATCGACGGCTGAACGGCACACGCACACAGGAGTGAACGGGTCAGCCTTTAAGAAAGCCTTCAAAGTAAGGAATTGTTTTCTTCAATCCTTCTTCCAGCTTGATACCCGGTTCCCAGCCAAGCTTTTCTCTGGCCAGGGTGATATCAGGTCGACGCTGGATAGGATCGTCACTGGGCAGTGGTTTATACTCCAGCTTGGAGGATGAGCCGATCAGATCAATTATTTTTTCCGCAAGTTCCTTAATGGTAAACTCGCCGGGATTGCCGGTATTCATCGGCCCGGTAAAATCATCGTCGCTGGCCATAAATCGAACAAAAACCTCTACCAGGTCGTCGACATAGCAAAAAGAACGGGATTGATTGCCATCGCCGTATATGGTGATGGGCTGGTTCTGCAGGGCCTGCATGATAAAGTTTGAAACCACCCTGCCGTCATTGGGATGCATTTTAGGGCCGTAGGTGTTAAAAATCCGGGCGACCTTGATGCGCAGATTATGCTGACGCCGGTAATCGAAAAAGAGGGTCTCGGCACAGCGTTTCCCCTCGTCATAACAGGAACGGAAGCCGATCGGATTGACATGCCCCCAGTAATCTTCCGTCTGAGGGTGAATCTGGGGATCGCCGTAGACCTCGCTGGTCGAGGCCTGGAAAATCTTTGCATTGACCCGCTTGGCAAGTCCGAGCATGTTGATCGCGCCATGGACACTGGTTTTTGTGGTCTGCACCGGATCATGCTGATAATGGATCGGAGACGCAGGACAGGCAAGATTATAAATCTCATCCACTTCTACATACAAGGGGAAGGTTACATCATGGCGCAGGAGTTCAAAATGCGGATTGTCCAGCAGATGCAGGACATTATCCTTGGTTCCGGTAAAAAAGTTGTCCACACAGAGGACATCATTGCCTTCTTTAAGCAACCGTTCACAGAGGTGTGAGCCGAGGAACCCGGTGCCGCCGGTAACCAGCACTTGTTTTCGTGTTTGAGATTTCATATTTTTCCAGAAATGTATGAAGAAAAATGCTCCATGGATGCTTGATCAGTTAACATTTACTTAGGCGACAGGGGTACTGTTGTCAAGGAAGACTTACAAAATGCCGCCTTGGTGTTTAGTTCTGCCCCAAATCATCGTGATTTTCCGCAAGGCTAAAATTCGATATCGTCATGGCCGAACATTTTGTACTCTTGATCAGTTTTAAAACATTACGCTCTGCAGCCGGGAATGGGCCAGGTAGAATGACTCTGTATCTTTCAGGGGTCGCTCCAACAGCAATACGTTGAACGAAATGTCCGTTAAACTCTACTTCAACGGCATGTCTCCTGCCGTCATCATCCGGGTCTGTTGTCTTTATTGCCAAGGTAAAAACAGCAACCGGATATTTTCTGACCAGGGCTGAAGAGAATGTACGCTGCCAGTTGGCGACTGTTTCCGGTCTGTTTTCAAACTCGAATACTGAGGTATACGAGAACTGCTTTACCAGTTTCATTCCTTTGGGCACATCTGCAGCCCAGGCCGTCGCCAATTGTCGATGCTCGGGTTTCAAAAAGTTATTACCATGAATAATCAGATACCGAAGAGGATAGATGCGGCGCAGGCTCGTGATCGAATCTGCGGTAGGAAAACGAATCATCGCCTTGACAACCTGCTGCGTGAATGGCGGAAAAAATCCGCTAACACCAGTAACTTCCATTTTATTGTGCTTGAGAGACCAGAAGACATATTTAGAGTCGACCGCCTCATTATTTGAAGGCCATTCCAGCACGGCAAAATCCCCTTTTTGTTTGACCAGCCACTGGTAAACCGGCGGGGTAGCATTCCAATCGATTCGTTGGTAGCGGAGGGGAAAAGAGGAATATTCAATGATGACCAGCAGGGGAACAATCCAGATGAAAGGACGAAGTCGTCGAGGAAGATTCCGCTGGAGAATAACCAGACCAAATCCAGCCAGCATGGCAAGCAGTAAAACAGGCATGTATCCTAGACGTATGGACAGGCGAATGGTATGGATGGGAAGGAAGACATCATAAAGATATGTGTAGATACCGGTACCGACTGCTTTACCTTTGATATACATAATCGGGCCCAGTGTCAGCAGGGCAAAGAATAGAGCTAACAACCCCAGGATCATGATCCAGTCCCGATGATCCAGGTCGGGTTGTACAAATTTTCGTCTGCTCCATCCACGGATTCCCAAGGCAAGAATACCTGCCATCAAAATACCCAGTGTCGTCTGTTCCAGAGAAATGTGCAGACCGAGAAACGAAGGAAGCGAAACTATTCCCGTCTTCCTGATGAGGAGTAAGGCTGTAAGAAAGAGGAACACACTGACCACTGCCCCGATACATCGTTGAACCCAAATCCATAATATACCGGCGCTGTTTTTTTCCTTTGTCCACAATGACAACAGCGCAATTGCTGAGAGAATATAGATGGTGAAGCCCGGAAAAAACCCGGGATACTTTCCGGAATTTGCCAGTCGATAGAAATTATGGTCCTTGCCTGCATCAAAAAAAGAATACCAGTCTGCACTGTAACGATGTACATCTTTGAGGCTTCGTTCCAGACCGAGTTCCTTAAACACCTTGAAGTACGGCCACAACACAGGTGAGAGCAATAGCATAAGGACTATTCCTCCGCCAAGGAGTTGGATGTAGGTACGAGGTCGACAGCCAAAAGGTCGAAGCAGGATATAACCTGCAAAAAAAAGGGCCAGCAGCAATGAGAGTGGTACGCCTCCGTAGAAGATGGTACTCATCTGCAACCAGATCAAGAGAACGGTCGCAACAAGGTAACCTGTTTTTCGTTTTTCAAGAAACAGGCTCAAGGAGACAAGAGCCAGCGGTATGGCAAACTGCATGTGGACATTGATATAATTGTAATAACCTGTCCTGAAAGGTGAAACTGAAAAAGCGATTCCGGCAATCCAGCCAGCGGCCCTGGAACCAGTAATTCTGGATGTAGCGAAATAAGCAGACCAACCACACAGGGCCTGAAAAATGAGTAGGGTAAGGTTGTGCGCAAGAACAGGATTACCTGTCAATTTGAGTAGAGGAGCCGCTGTCAGCAGAGCCGGAACCAACAGGGGTTCGGAATAGGCAAAAGTATCTCCGTAGGGATAAAAGATATTGGCATCGAAGAGTCCTGCCGGATTACTGTAGACATGACCAGCAGCCCAGTTCAATATCCATGTAAACAAATACGGGTCGTTGAGCCCGCGCAGTGATGAAGCAGGATGAAGGATCAGCGGATAAGTGAAGACACAGACAAGAAGAAAAAAAAGAAGATATATGGTTGTTTCCCTGATCAAGATAATCGGCAGGGATACTGATCTTTTGCTGGATATGGGCATGGTTGTCCAATGATTTATACCATCAAGGGCGAGATGGCTTTAATCGTATAAATTTTGTTGAATTTTATACTTAGGGATCGCTCTATAAGGCCTGGAGGATGAAAAATGCAACGTTAAGGATGCTTAATAAAATTCGCCAGGTAAGAAATTGTTTTTTTTCTTCAGGGGAAGAATATCCTTCGATCAGGCTGAGCTTCAGTGGTAATCAGCAAATAATACGAACGATATGCAATCGTTAACCATAGCCTGCAAGATGTTGGACACGCCCTAACCCGGGGAAGAACAGATCCAGACGCGGGCGACGTTGCAGACGGAACCGCCTGCACACAAGGACGGACTCTTGTGATGGTTTACAGTTAATTGTGTTGATTTTGCACAACTTGACGGGCAAGCCGCCGGTGCAGAAAGAACAGAAAAATCAGGCCAGCCACCACCAGGCAGAAAAACGTAATCTGCAGAGCCGGAAAGAGCAGTATCGCAGATACAGCCACAAGCGGATAGAGGAGGAAACGTGTGACGGTACGTAAACTCGGGTGGATGGCAATGAAATCGGCAAGAGGTGGAGAATACTTGTAGTACTGTGTCACAAAGAAGGTACCCGGACGGTTGGTCAAAAGAAAACGGTCACGGAAACGCCGCAGCAGGACAACCTGTGGTTCCAGAAGCGAACCATAGGCGGCGGTGGCAATAAAACATCCACCTCCACTATCCCCGCCACCTCCGCCTCCGGTGGCAGCTGCAGCACTTCCTCCACCGCTTCCACTAATTGGAATATGGGCGTACCAGGCAGAGGCTATGGCATTCATCCCTGCATAATTCGGATGGAGTCCGTCCCAGCTCCATGCAGGCCAGCTGTCGACGACTACGCTGTACAAGTCAACCAGAGTGACGTTTTTCTGCGCTGCAAGCGATTTAATTTCCGGGTTAATTGTTGCGTTGATGAGTGGTGTATTGCCATACTTTTCTTCCGGGGTCATAGTCGCCAGCAGGGGGACGACGCCCTTGGCCTGACATTTATCTATCATAATTCCCAGGTTCTGCACCAGTGTCTGGTGGCTGATACCGGCAATAACATCATTGGCACCCTCCAAAAGGAGGAGATACTCAGCCGGCCTGTGGTTCAATACAGAGGATATCCTGCTGACCCCGGCAGAGGTGCGCTCCCCGTGCAGCCCTTCATTATAGACGGTGACAGCGAGGCCCTTGTTGTCGTAGATCTGCTGCAGGACAAGGGGATAACCGCCATGGTCACTGCCGGCAGGATCAATACTACCCTGGGTAATGGAATCGCCGAAGGCGATAATGCTCTCGGCACACACTGTTTGTGCGGGTTGCAGCAGTACAAGAACAAACAGAAGGATGAAAATGATATATCCAGAACCGGAGAGATATTTTTTGAGCATGGTCGGGTAGCTGCCTCCTGTTCAGGTGGACGATTTATAAAAGTTTATACACATAAGAAGGAATCGATTACAAAATCTCACTGCCCCAGCAGGAGCAGTAAAGGACCATTAACCACCGGAAGACGGGGTGGCATAACACTGTACCAGGTATTGGAAATCCTGACATCTCCACTGAAGGTTGGATGAAGTCCTTCGCAGGTGAGGTACTTCCAGTCACCATCGGTGGCATTGCACTGATCGGCCAACGCAACACCTTCACTAACGGCCAGTGAACGGATCGCATTGTTGTAATCCCCGAGAATGCCCTGGTTACAACTGCTCATATTATACTTGTAATCAGGAGTAACCGTGGCAATAACCGGTACCACTCCTGCAGTTTTACTCTTTTGTAGCATATACTGTAAATTTTTACGGGTCGTGTACAAACTGACACCATGGATGGCATCATTGGCTCCTTCCATGATCAGAATAATCCGGCCGCGTCGCCCATTGAACTGGGTTTGCGGAGGGCAATGATTATTTCTTGAATAGTCCGGGTCAGCGGCAAGAAAAATATCAATACGACCAACACCACCGGAAGTGAGTTCCCCCCCCAGGCCGCCATTGATAATATTCACCGCCCGCCCATCCGCGTCCATGATGGAGTCCAGTACTTGAAAATAGCCATTGCAGACCCCTCGACAGAGCCCCTCGGTGATGCTGTCTCCAAAGGCGGTTATCAATTCGGCGCCCTCGGCAAGCCCGGAATAAAGGCTGAAGAGGATCATCAATCCGATAAGAAATCGATAGTTAAATAAAAATCTGTTCATTTTTTTAGCCGGAAGATTTCGGCCTTCCTATCGAAAATGCAGACTGGGCTTGCCGACAGGGTTAATGTCAGCCGGGAGTTTCAACATGAAGGTTTCATTTTTCTTCAGTTCTTTTTGGCGGAGCTGTTTTTGCCGGGAAATTTCAAGTTGAGGGGCAGACCACTTTTCCCGGTTCAATGTACTGGTATAATATTCATACTTATCACCGTCATACCCCTGCCAGGTGACAACTAGACGACCACTTTCCATGGTTATGACGGGCAAAATATCAGGGGTACTATTGGCCGGATGGATACGTTGGGCGGGGGTCCAGTCCATACCATTCCATCTGCTGACATAAATATCATCATTTTTTCCGTTGTACCCCGCCCAGGCGACCCATGGTCTTCCTCCGGGACCAATGGTAATGGAGGGGGCGATACTTGATTGCAGGCCGGTCTCTATTTCTTTTGGGAAACTCCATGATCCCCCAGATTTTTTCGCGTAAAAGAGTTTGTTGTTTTTTCCGTTAAGTGCGGTCCACGCAAGCCACACTGTCCCGTTGCCGGATACGGCCAGACTTGGATGCATATTATTGTACAAATCATTGGTCACCTGCACTTCATTACCCCAGGTATTGTTTCGCATAGTTGAAAAATAAATTTCAAACCTCCGACCATCAAACCCGGACCAGGCGAGGTCAACAGCTTGGTCTCCCGGAGCTGCAGCCTCAGATAGGGAAGGCAACAGGAGTACGCATATAAGCAGGAAAAAAAAGAATGAGGATACAACTGAAACGGAAAACGATACTCTTAATGTCTTCATGCTCTCACACCTAATATAAAAAAGTAGAAAAATTATCTAGATAGACTATTATTTTCTCTTATTATGGTTAATGCCCTCGTAAAAATCCCCTGTTCCGTCGTTTCTACCCTGCAGGAAGGACGGAAAAACAACAAGATGTAGCTTTTACGATTCCATTACTATTTATTCTATTATTACTTATCATTACTAGATCTTTTATTACTCGTCAAGAGGTTAGCCATCTGCCTGCAACAACTCTTTACATGCTTGTAACCGCAGATTTCACCTCAAACCACCAATAGATCATTTTTTAACGATAGAGTCAAATTGTTCCCATATGACGACAACTCGGAAAGATCTTCCCTTTAGTACAGCCTGGATTTGTCTCCTTATTCTGGTTAGTTTGTATACAGCCATGTGCCTGTACGGTTCATGGAAAGGGTTTACCGGCGACTTCGATACCGGCACTGTTGAATTGATGGCCGTCAATATCGCTGGTGGTGAAGATTTCCCTCTGTTCTGGTATGGGCTGCATTATGCCGGTGCCTTGGAGGCCTATGTCGCAGCGGCCATGATCAAGCTGTTCGGCTTCTCCGAACTGGCACTGACCCTGTCACCTGTTCTTTTTTCTATCCTATGGATCATTGGCACCTATCTGCTGTTCAGTGAGATAATCAATCGAAAAGCGGGACTGGTGGCAGCAATAGCTGCAGTATTTTCAGGATATTACTCCTGGTATTACAGTTTTGCGCTCAGTGGCGGTTATGCGGTTATCCTCAGTCTTGGCATTTTAATCATGTGGATGGGGATTCGTATTTACAACCGCAACCCGTTATTCCCCAGGCTTTGTGTCTATACCTTATGTATTGGCCTATTGTCAGCCCTTGCAATCTGGGTTCATTTTTTTATCCTGCCCTACCTGTTGGTAACAGCGTTTTTCCTTTTGCTTTATATCATACGACACCGGTTTGCTCCAAAGATTATCTGCTGCTTTGTCACCGGGGCCTTGATTGCCGCCTGTGGCCTGATTCCATTCTGGTTAGTCAACCGCGATAATGCACAGGGAAGCAGTATTACCAGTTTTATATTCACGCGGCAACATCTGGCAAACAGCCTTCACACTCTGTTTTCCCGTGATTTTTCACAATATATTTTTTGGAAAGGTGATCATTCTCTGCTGTTCGATCCAACCTGGATCTATACTATTTATTTATTCATGCTCATCTTCATCGCGGGCTGCGCCCTAGTATATATGGTTCAACAAAAATCGGCCCGACAGGCATTGACCCTATATGCTCCAGTCATGTATCTTGTTTCGTTCATGTTCATGTTTCTCCCCCATAAAATGTCAACGATTCCTTCACCCCGCTATCTCCTCGGCTCATGGGCAATGCTTGTATCCATGTTCTGGGCTTATTCATTCTCCCTGTTGTCAGGGAAAAAAGGACGGGCCATATTCACCGTTCTCTTGCTCCTCTGGATTGGTTATAACTGCTTTGGAGACTTTATCTTTGTCGACATGATGGCACAGATTAAAAGCCAGCGCCTCCAAATGGAAAGGGAGATTCTGGACTTTGCCGATGCTGAAGACTTGAGAGCGGTGCAGATGCTGGGGAATGAACATTATGGATATAGGGGCCAGAAACTCAGTGCTCTGTCAGGAAACAAAATCAAATTTGTGTATACCGGAAAGGAACGATACCAGAAAAACGCACAATTTTCAGAAAATGAACCTTATTACGCTATGATGTGCCGGTCTGACAATCACAGACGGGTACAGGCTGCCCTGCAACCATTAGCTATCAATTTTCAAGAACAACTTACTGGGAATGCAGCACTGTTTTATAATTTTCAAATGGATTATTTTCGACGGAAAAGTATTGCCCCACAGGAATTATCCATCCGTCTCGTCGGAAATACGAGAGGAAAAGCTGGTGATCTCATGGATCGTAAGGCATCCACGGTCGTCGTCTGGAAAAAGGACACCGATGCTTATCTACTTGTCGATTTCGGCAGGGAACTGAGACTGAATGGTTTTTGGCTATTTGGCCCGCAGTTAAAAAAAGAAGGGGAAATGCAAGGGCTTCCACAGCGCTACAAGGTGAGTGCAGCACCGGCTGACAAAGTGTTCAAACCGATAGTCTCCTTTAATTCAAAGGTAAATCAATCATACATACAATCCGGGCATGTCTATGTTTCCGGGTACTTCGGCAAGACGGAATGCAGATTTCAACCTTTTCGAGCCCGTTATCTGAAAATCAGCTTTACCGGCAACCAAAAAGTTGCCTTGAATGAAATTATTTTTTTTAAATACCTTGGCCCTGATTCAAAGCCTGTGCAACAAGATCTCGATAAAATTTTTGCTTTACTCAAAAAAAACCACGCAGAATTCACCCTGACCGACAGATGGCTCAGCGCTGAAATTATTGAGACAACCAACAGTCCCGGAGCACTGCCGGCTCTGCCTCGATTCAACCCTCGTGCCGATAACCAGTCATATAGCCGCCTGCTGATACCTCGCAAGGGGCTGGTACTTGCTCCGGCAAGAGAAGTCGCCGATGATTGCCAACGACAGATCCTATCATTGTATGGCCCGGAAGCAATCAACCTTAGGGTGGATCTTGACCAGTATTCACTTTTTTTTCTCGATCAGGCAAAAAAGAGGGAAAAAGAGCAGGACTTCCTGTATTGGAACGGTCACCTTCTCCTGAGATTGACAAACTATGAAGATCTTGCCGGCATTGAAATGTCCCGTTCCGGCATTTTATCGATTGACCCGAAAAGAGAAAAGACAAAGGGATTTTATAATGACTCATGGACCAATGGAGAAGGAGTACTCAAGCACCTTCACCTCTCCCTGTCGGAGACCATGCGAACCCTGATTCTGATAACAAATGGCAACGCACCCTTTGCAGGTGATCCTGAGGCCCTACATCTCAGAATTGAAGTGGATGGAGAGCAATTAGGGCTATCCCACAGGGATGGAAACAGCTACTTTTACCGATTGCCGATGGACACCAAAACAATTGAAAAGATTCGAATTCTAAGCTCAACCTTTGTCCCTGCCACCGCAGACAAGCGCACCCTGGGCCTGGATGTGGTGCGGATACTGATTCCATGACCCGCAAGCACCAGACAGAAGCAGATCGCAACCATAACAATAACCTTGCAGAGCTGTTACAAAACGTGAAGTGATGATTAACGAAACTCTGCAGATATTGCCCAGGACTCCTGCTTCCGCGGGAGCGATGCCTGATTGATTGTCCGTCATCCCCGCAAGGCGGGGACCCAACTCCACCTGGCAATCAAGGAAAGGAAACGTCATTTTTTACTGAGTTTTGTATAGAACCAGAAAAATAATACTTTAATATTCCAGCAGAGTTTTGTAAAAAAGCCCTGCTGATTTTAATTGTCCAGAACAGGGGAACCTATTTGCCATGCTGACAACTCTTCGTCCTTACATACAAATTGCCAGATTCGATCACTGGTTTAAAAATGTTTTCATGCTGCCCGGTGTGGTGGTTGCTCTTTACGCCCAGCCTGATCTATTTTCCGCGAAAACGTTATGGTATATCATTGTTGCCTTGCTTGCTACAGGCATGGTTGCTTCGAGCAATTATGTACTCAATGAGCTACTTGATGCAAAATTTGATGCTCTGCACCCGGTAAAAAAGAACCGACCGATCCCCTCCGGCCTGATTAACAAACCCATTGCGTTTATCCAGTGGATAGTTTTCGCCCTCATCGGCCTTGGTATTTCCTTAGCAATGGGTCATACTTTTTTCCTTGTCGCCCTGAGTCTCTGGATCATGGGGTGCGTGTATAACATTCCCCCGCTACGCAGTAAGGATAAACCCTATTTTGATGTACTCAGTGAGTCGGTAAACAACCCACTGCGGTTATTACTGGGCTGGTATGCAACCGGAATCAGCGTCCTTCCCCCTGTTTCTCTGGTGCTGGCCTACTGGATGGTGGGTGCATTTTTCATGGCTGTCAAACGATTTGCCGAATACCGCCGAATCAACGACCCTGCTGTCAGTGCCGGTTACAGGCAGTCTTTTGCCCATTACAACGAAGAACGTCTGCTGACCAGCATCATTTATTATGCCGTGGCATTCGGTCTTTTTTTCGGCATTTTCCTTATCCGTTACCGCATGGAACTGATCCTTTCCATTCCCCTGATTGCCGGCTTTATTGCCTGGTATATCCATCTCGGTTTTCTGGAAAACAGCCCCACCCAGTATCCGGAACATCTCTACAGGCAAAAAGGCTTTCTTTTTTACTGTATCCTGTGTGGTACTGTGTTACTTGCCCTGTTGTTCATTCCCGTCCCCCAGCTCCATGAGCTCTTTCAACCGACGATCGCAGCAGGTATCCATTAAAAAATATGAACCTGGCTCTCTTCGATTTTGACGGCACCCTGAGCGACAGGGACAGTTTTTTACTGTTTATAAAAAAAACCGTTGGTGCCGTTCGATTTTATTCCGTGATGGCCGGAATGTCGCCGCAAATCTGCAGGTTCCTGTGCAGGCGATATCCAAATCATCGCTTGAAGGAAGATGTACTGACCCGTTTTTTTCAGAACTGGTCTCCGGATGACTTCAGCGAGGCTGCCGAGCAGTTCTGCCGGGACACGGTTCCAGGTATCCTCAGGGATGAAGGTGCCCGAAGACTTCGCCGCCACCAGGAGAGAGGTGATAACGTTGTGATTGTCTCTGCTACACCGGAGCTGGTCCTCGCGCCATGGTGCCGAACAAACGGTCTGGACCTCCTGGCAACACGGATGCAGATCGTCGATAACAGATTGACCGGTCGAATAGAAGGAAAAAACTGCCGGGGCAGGGAAAAGGTGGCACGGATAACCGGTCGGTATAGAATAGATGATTACCTTGAAATATATGCCTATGGAGATACGGAAGGGGACCGACCTATGCTTGCCATGGCAACCAAGTCTTATTACCGCCCCTTTCGCTGAGTTCCCCGTCTCCCTGATTGCAGTCATCGGCAGGCAGCTCGAACAAAGGATCTCACTGGCAACGGAACGCCTCCCCTTGATTCAGTGAAACGCCTCCTGCAGAACAGAAGGCCTCATGTGGTTGAACCTCATTCCTTAGGGCTCGCTCAAAAATAAACGCTACATGGAATTTCAACTTATATTACCCCGAATCAGTGGGACTTTTAGGGTCACTCGGTCAACGCCCGAGGTTTAATGAATAAATTATTGATGAAGTTGTTTCCTGCAGTGATAGTGTTTTATCTTGCCTTCTTCGGCCTTGCCGGATGCAGGGATGATACAACCGTTCCAGCAACCACTCGACCCGAACAATCCTTTGCCGGTCTTCATTACCGGGTTGTCTGGGTTCAAGACGCCGGAAAAAACAAAGATGTATTCTGCCGGGGCCGCCAACTTCGACTCATGGCCCTGGATTCCACTGATGCCAGAGGTGAAAGAGTGGTGGTCGATCAGGTAGGCAGCTTCGTAAAACCACTACTCACTGCTGATGGGAGCAGGATAGTCTATACCTCCTATGATCAGCAGGGGCGCTCGTCCGTCTGGCTCGTTGACTGGCAGGGCACCGGCAGCAAAAGAATTGCATCAGGCAGGGCCTTGGATATCCTCCAGGATCCAGGAAGTGACCGGGAATGGGTCTACTTTCAAAAAAATCCAGGTGCCGGTCAACCGGAAGATAACGGCGTTTTGTACAGACGGCTACTGGCCGGTGAGGAAAAAGAAGAACAGGTTTGGCCGGGAAAAAGAATCTCCCTTAGTCAGGACAGTTTTCAACTCTCTGCAGACGGCTCCATGGCAGCGGGTCTCTTCCCCTGGCCCAGAGCTGGAACGATCAGTCTTGCCGATGCCCGGATCACTGCCTACGGCCGGGGGTGCTGGACCTCGCTCGCGCCGGACAATTCTTTTCTTTTATGGATCTTTCAGGACAATCATCGAGCGATGACAATGATCGACACCGTAGCTGAAAAACAGTGGCAGCTTGATGTAAGTACTTCAAAATATATCAACGGTCATGAGATCTATCATCCCCGCTGGTCAAATATTAAAAAATATATTGTACTCTCGGGGCCATATACAATTATGCAGGGCGGAAATGCCATCCGCGGCGGCGGGGCCGGCGTTGAAATCCTGATTGGTCGTTTCAATGATGAGATGACAACCATGGACGGTTGGCTACGAGTGACCAACAATCAAAATGCCGATTTTTTCCCGGACCTGTGGATCGATCCGAAAACAACAGGGACAGGTAACGTGGTGGAAAGATGATTCCCCGAAGTACAATACGCGGCCGACAACCGCTGGAGTATCTGTTGGTATTCCTACTCCTGTGCTCTCTCATTGTTCTTGCCCTCTGGCCCTGGCCACTTCATTTTTCGACAGGTTTCCCGGATCATTTCGACCCGCCATTTCATGCCTGGAAACTCCAGGTAGAGGCCGATAAGCTGCTACTGAATCACCAACTGATCCCGAATACAAATACCAACAGTTACTATCCCTATGCCAATGAACTCTATTTTGATGCCCTGCTGTGGCCTCAGGGAATAGTCGCGGCCCTGCTCAAGGCCGCCGGCTGCGGCCCTATCCTGACCTATAATATTGATTTTCTCTTCTTCTGGGGCCTTTCCGGTCTCTTTATGTATATGCTTCTCCGCGAGCTTAACCTCCGCCGACTCCCCTCCTTTTTCGGAGCCGCAGCAATGTGTCTTATCCCATACCGCATCAGTTATTATGTTGAATTCAACATGCAGATGTGTTTCGGCCTTCCCCTTTTTCTTTTCTTCTGGGTACGCTATGCCAGGCGCCCCGGGGTAGGGAACGCTGTCGGGCTTGGCATAGCTTTCTGGCTGCAGGCGGTCAGCGAATTATACCAGGCTGTTATCCTGGCCCTGTCGTTTCCACTAATTATCCTGCCTTTTTTACCTGATATCTTTAGAAGATATGGCCGTTCCAGACGGCTGTACGTTTCGATATTGACCGGAGTTCTAACAGTTATCCCGCTCTGCCTGCTTTACCTGGGACCATATTTTTCTCTGTTCCATGGGGGATATGGCCGGAAAGCCAAAGAGATGATGGCCCACTCCCTGGAACCTCTGGCCTATCTGGGAAACAAGTTGACCCTGGCAATTTTTCAGGTCAACTTCCCTGGAGCTGTTAAAACTGATGAAATGAGCGTCTATCCTTCCATGACGTTGTTAGTGCTGGTGCTGTGCTACAGCCTGCACGCCCGCCATATTTTACGCACGTCCCCGGAAAGAACGGAACGTGGGACTGTCATTTTTCTCCGATGGCTACGATTTGCAACCGTTGTCGCCTTTGTCTGGCTGGTCTGGTACCTCAGCCGAGGTGATCAACCATATGAACACTGGCTGCTCCTCATTCTCGGTAACGGCTCGCTCATTCTTGGCCTGCTCAGCACGATTTTCCTCGCAATGATCACGATGCCCGCTCGGCCTGCCGGTAAACTATGTGGAGGTCTTGCCGGTGCGGCTTTACTCTGTTTCATTTTAAGCTTAGGCCCTTCTCTTCGGGTTCTTTCACAGCATGTTGTTGTCGATAACCTGATATTCTCTTTTGTTAATTCGTTTTTCCCCTTGAACGGATTCAGGGTCATGTCTCGGTTCAGTATCATCGTGATGATCTTTCTCGTCGTTGTCGCGTCCTGTTTTCTTAATATGCTGGCAAAACAAAAACGACCGCTTCAATGGCTGGCGCTGCCCCTTGTTGCCGCCCTACTGTTTGAGGCCTATACCATCCCGCATCGCTATCGGAAATTCTCCCTGCCTATCGCCCGGAATACTCTGGAGGCAATCAAAAAACAGCCCCAAAAAACCGTGACGGTTGTCCCCCTTGGCGACAGGTACCTTGATGCACGGTATATGTTTGCCATCGGTGGTACCCAGACCCTGCTGGTCAATGGATTCGGCGGTTTTTCCCCACACCTGCAGCTAAAAATCGGACGGGCACTGAAATCCAGACCGGAACGAGCGTTGAGCCTGATCGGATCAATCTGGCCGGAACCGCTGATTGTCATTGACAGGAATGCCCTTAAACAGCTCAATACAACCGGTTATGCCACACGGGAACAGGAAATCCGTGCGCAGGGCTCGCTCATTGCTGAAGATCCGGCTTTTGCCGTATACGCCCTTGCAGAACCGGAAAAACCACTGAAGGAGTACCGCAAATTCATCAGAGCCGATCTCCTGCGGACCAATCCGGTATATACTTTTGAGGCCAGGAAGATAAACGGAGAACAATCCCCGCAGAAGTTGTTTATTCTGCTGAACGGAACAGTTATCGGTTCCGTACAATTAGAGACGGACTGGCGGCAATATGAAATCCGGATTCCAGAGAAGGGTATTACCAATGTCGACTACGAGATGGTTTTTCTTCGTGGGATTAGCGAAGAAACCTGGACAGCCCGGAAGGGGACGTTTCGGACATTGTCATCCGCACAAAAAATCGCTGAACCGAATTATGCGTCTTTAGCTACGCAGGTACTAGGCTCAGGTTTTCCCCGATGGATGACCTACGTGACGTCGCTACCTGAAAAAACTTTGCCTCTGGATGTTGAATTTGCCAACGGTATCCATCTCGTCGGGATCCGTGTCGATAGAAAACAGCTCCAGCCTGGTGAGCAGTTCAACCTTCGATCTTTTTGGACGATTCCTCCCTCCCTGGGCAAGTCTTCTTTTTTAGCACAGGTTGACTGTATCGGTCCGGGAGAATCTGAAATTTCCAACACTTTTGCCTTAATGCACAACCTGCCTTTTACTTTTATTATCAGTCAGCCTGTACGAAAAATCTTTGTTGAACGACAAAGCTTCTCCGTTCCTGTTCAGACTGGAGGCGGGGAATATGTTATCCGCATCAGCCTGCTTGATGCAGGAACGGGAAAGAACATTGTCGTCAAGACCTCTTTAAGCCAGAGCGATATGAACGTCTGGCCGAAAATAATCATCGGTAAAGTCCGATCACCATTGATGACCCAACCAGAGTAGATTATAAAATAAAATCTCCTATTGCGCCGTTTATCTATTGTCCCAAGGCTTCTTTTCCAGAAAATATCACACCTCCCTATCAGGGCGTATAACTGCAATGTATCTATCGAAAGAGCACTCCAGCCTGCACGGTATAACTTTTACTGTTATCGGCGGATTACTAGTTTTCCTCGCCAGCTATTCCATCAGTCAGTCAGTCTTTCTTGACGCACCTCTCACCACGGATGAAAATGCATATATTTTTCAGGCAAATTGTTTTGCCGATGGTATGCTCTCCCGTCCGGTACCTGAGCCCAGACGCATGTTCCCTCATGAAATGCTGATCATGGATGATCAGGCCGGCTGGTTATCACGCTATCCGCCTGCTCATGCGGCATGGCTGGCTCCGGGTATCTTTATCCAGCATCCCAGAATAATGATTTCCCTTGCCGCTTTTCTCAGCTTTCTGCTTTTAAGCAGCCTCGGAGTTTCCCTTGGATTCTCCATTTACCTGATGCCTGTACTGATATTCTTTTCTCCGTATTTTCTCTTCATGCACGGTACTCTGCTCAGCCATACTTCCGGCCTGCTTGCCGTAAGTCTTATGTTGTTGGCCTATGTACGATGGAAACAAGGCGGGAATCTTTGCTATGCGGTTTTGGCCGGATTGGGTTGGGCATGTTTTTTCTTAAACCGTACCTATACGGGAGCCTTGCTGGCTTTACCCTTTGGAGTGGATGCCCTCGTCGATCTGATTCGACACCGTACCGGAAGAAATCTTTCAGGTACTGTTCTTTTTGCCGCATTTTCCGGATTTGGAGTCCTCGTATTTTTTTATTATAATGCGGTTACAATCGGTGCCCCATGGACTCCAACCTACCTGTATTACCAGGCAAGTGATGCTCTGGGTTTCGGCCCACGACCTGTGGGACAGCTACCGAGTTATCATTCGTTTGCTGCCGGGATCACGGCAATGTGGGACAATTTGCGCCTTCTTGATCGGTGGATGTTTGGGATCCCCGGCTCTCTGATTCTGACTGTTGTCCTTGGCCTTATAGGTTGGGACAGACGCTGGAGTCCCCTGTGTTTTGCATCGGCAACCATTGTCTGGCTGGGTTACGTACTGTTCTGGTTTGAGGGAATACGAACGATAGGCCCGGTTTATTATTTTGAAACCTTTCCTTTTCTACTCATTTTACTCGCTTTTGGCCTGAAGAAGATCTATCAATTGTTGGCGTCGACAAAAAAAAACCGTCTGGTTTATGTGACTTCAGCTGGTCTCCTGCTGGGTGGAGGGAGCATTCTCTTTAGTTATCAGCAAGCTCAATTTATTCGTGACTGGCAGGATCTCGGAGGACAATACCGCCGTCTTCTGAAGCAGGCCCCGGAAAACAGCCTCATCCTTGTCGAAAAAATTCCAGGAATGCATTACCTGACAAGAGGAATGGCCTTTAATCCAAAGGGAATTGCAAGTGATCCCCTGGTCGCTCACAAGGGAAAGCTGCTTAATCAGGTAATGATCAATGCGTTCCCGGAACGAACACCATATCAACTGGCTTTAAAGGACAGCCAGCTGTTACTTGAGCCTTTTACTGAGCAAAAGCCTACATATTACCGTTGTTTCGTCGCAGACACATTAAACAACACCGGAAAAAACAATATCTCGACTAAAGAATACAGGGAGAGGATGGCAACCTCCTTTACGGATAATGCAGATTGGTTTGCCTATGGTGTGTCTTTCTGGGTTACCCCTGGGGACTATCTCCTGCGTATCAATATGACGATAAAAGATGTGCCTTCTGAAGCACCCTTGGTTATTGATGTCACCACCAACTACGGACGGAACGTATTGGCACAATATACTTTAACGGAGATGGAAGGCAGCGTTGTTGAAGTGCCGTTTGAAGTAACCCGTACCATCAAAGTTGAACCGCGTATTTACTACAACGGTACAGGGTCCGTCACTGCCGGAACCATGGAAATTATACAGATAAAGCAGCTCAAAAAACGTCATGAAACGGCTGATTCTTAACCTGACATGACTCAATACCACATAACCTAAGGATTCTGCATTTATCAAATGTTGGGGGGAGGCAGGATTCTTCCAGGTTCAACTCGATACATTAATGTTAATGAACGGAAAAGGGACGTCCGGTATTTTTATACTCATGCTCATGGCTAGTCTTCCGGGTCTGTTGTTGAGCTGGAACCTGACCAGAATTGTTATTGATCAGGTGATTGCCCCTAGAGCTGTTCTTGAACAGAAGGGGTGGTGGACCCGGTTCTCCAGTCCGTCCCGGCCGCTTCCGGTGGATGATTACGAAGTATTTTTACCGGCGGGAAAAACCATAGCATTGAATCCGGATTTCAAACACGTAACGGCGTGGATCATCTGGTTTGTTCCTGCTGATGGTCTCTATAAGATACAATTTGCCGCCGAAGCCGTCTCCCGGGTAAATATTGATGGTCAAACACTTCTGAAGGCCTTCCCCAGAAGCACATCCAAACGAGTTGAAGGATGTTGGCGCAAACTTACAGCGGGGCCCCACCTGATTCGTCTTGATCTAAACAACAACATTGGCGGCGGTTGGTTTTCCATTGGCGTCTTGACACCACCACTCATGCGGATGAAAGCCTTGCAGGGTGACATGGTAGCTATGCCGCGGTTGGGAAACCTTGAGACTTGGTGGTGGGTTATGCGGTTATCCAGACCCGTCTCCTTCTTTTTTGCTTCAATTGTCTGCCTGAGTCTTCTCGCCCTGTTGTTGCCGGTAGCGATCTGCAACCGGAAGCAGTCCACGATTATAACTCTGGTGCTTGCCTTGATTCCCGCCATGCTGATTCCCGATATGGCCCGGCGTGAACCGTATATCGGCCCCATGGTCCACAGAGCGTTACAGAAGAAAAAGCCGCAGTTTGTCTTTATAGGCAACTCCATGCTCTGGAGCCGGATTGATGATGAACTGCTGGAGCATCTCCTTGGTGGGACACCGGTGTTCTCCATTGTCAACTTCGGCGGACTTGCGGGCATCCATTACCTTGCACTAAAATATCTGCTCATTCCTGCCAAAATACAGCCCAGACGTGTCTTTATTTTCTTTCGCGGCACAACACTTGTAGAACCGGGATCCCGAACAACCGGACGATATTTTGAGACCCTGATCGAACGAATATCCCCTGCTCCTGATCCTGAATTTGAACGACTCGCCCATGGGAGAGTCTCCTCCACTACCAGTCGTCTGCAGAATGAGTTGAAGAGGATATTTCCCGTGCAGGGTAACAACCAGATACTACGTGACGCGGTAAGCCGGTTTTCCTTATGGCTGAGCATTCCGGGATGGAAAGAAGATCGGGAAAAAAAGCGGGACGAGCTGCGAATGCTGGTGAACAAACGGTTTGCACTGAAAAATATCAGCGCCGGAATAAGCCGTGAATCCTTACGGCAAAACCAAAGTAAAGAACACCCGGATTTCACCACAACCGTAAACGATTCTTTCCTCCCGGCAATCATCGGGCTGGCACGACAACACAACCTTCCCCTTGCCTTTATCAGGGTTCAGGAACGTCCGCTGGAAGGCGGAGCCATGCAGGATGACCCGGAAATGCAGAAATTCATGGCGGATCTTCAGCGCTATCTCTCAGGAAAAGGGGTCGCCTTATACGACTTTACCGGTGACCGTGACCTTCCTCTTTCCATGTACGGTCTAGGGGACCATATCGAAGACCCCAAAGAATATACTCCTATTTTTTTCAACCGCCTGCACGCCCTTTTGCAATGAGTTTCAACAGTCTGCCATACCTTTGTTTTCTGCCGTTGGTGTTCATTGTATACTGGCTGCTGCCACGCTGGTGGCAAAATATATTCTTACTGGCGGCAAGCTATTTTTTTCTCGGATTTATTCATCCCTGGTTCACTTTTTTAATTTTTTCGGTTTCTGCCGTTAATTATCTGGCAGCTCTAGGCATGAAACGTTGGCCCCATCGAAAAAAAACTCATCTTCTTCTGGCGCTTATATTCAGCCTTGGAATCCTGGGGTACTTCAAGTATGCGGGATTCTTTCTGGAAAACCTGTCGTCCCTGCTGAAGATCGTCGGTTGCCCTTCCTTTATCTCTTCCCTCTCCATCATGCTGCCGGTGGGTATTTCTTTTTATACCTTTCAGGCCCTGGCCTATACGGTCGACGTATACCGGGGGCACGTTCATCCTCAAAAAAATATCCTTAATTTCAGCTTATTCATTTCCTTTTTTCCTCAGCTCGTAGCCGGCCCCATTGAGCGTACCTCCGATCTCATGCCCCAGATGGAGCATCGTCGCAAGGTGACCCCCGAACAGTTGAGTCACGGTTTACTTCTCCTTTTCTGGGGTTTTTTTAAAAAACTGGTCATTGCTGACAATACCGGCCTTATTGCATACAAGGTTTTCTCCCTGTCAGACCCTGATTTTTACATGATATGGGCCGGTGTTTTTTCATTTGCCATTCAGATCCTTGCCGACTTCTGGTCCTATACCGATATTGCACGAGGATCGGCGCTGTTATTGGGATTCAAGTTGTCAAGAAATTTCAATCATCCCTACTTCGCGACCTCACCTGCGGACTTCTGGCGTCGTTGGCATATATCACTGTCATACTGGTTACGGGACTACATCTATATCCCTCTGGGAGGATCCAGGGTAAAACCCGGCAGGGCTGCAAGTAATATCATGCTGACGTTCCTGCTCTCAGGCCTCTGGCATGGCGCAAGCTGGAACTTTATTCTTTGGGGCGGATATCATGGTCTACTGGTTCTAGTCAATCGCTGGATCAGAACCGCCATAAATCATCTGAAGATTCCTGTGGCGGGATGGTTGCAACCGGAAATTACAACCATGAAACGAATAGTCACCTTTCTACTTATCTGCATCGGATGGCTCATGTTTCGAGTTACGGATACCGACCGATTACTGTTATTGTTTCGATTGCTGCCGTGGCAGGCAACTGGAGATGACCTGCGGATTGCCTCCTATCTTTTTTTCCTCAGCCTGCTTTATTCTCTACCTATCTGGCTGCATGGTTTTTTCCATTTATACTGGAATAGACGGCATTCCCTGGATGACCCGCTACCCGCCCCTATACGGATGGCCAGGCCTGTGTTGATGGCCCTGCTTTTTCTTGGAATTCTTCTTCTACGCAGCCCGGCGCCATCTACATTCATCTATTTTCAATTTTAGCTTGCAACTTATCGGAAAATAACACAGGATAATGCAACTTCTTGAATGATATTCTTATTTTCAGGGAATAGCCGGGTCGCAACTCTTTATCTGAAAACAGAAGCCGGAAGACAGAGGACAGAAGTCAGAACAGTTTCCGCCTGCGGCGTTATACTGCGATTCTCTTCCCTGGTTCTTCTATTTTCATTGTTCGTTGTGGCTGTGACCTGTACAATTCGGAGTCTGCGCTTCGCTCCGCTTACCTGGTCCAGCCATGCTGGTTTATCAGTAATCCTGTCATTACACTATGTTAGGAAAACCATTTCCAACTTTAACAGATTCTTTCCGCAAAGACAGGCAAGCAGCTGTTTGACTGAGGTAATACATGCAAACTTTGTTGACCATTGTTATTCCCTGCTATAATGAAGAGAAAACTCTCGAACAATGCATTAACAGGGTACGAAGTATCAAAGATGAGAAACTTGACCTTCAAATCATTATTGTCGACGACTGTTCCAAGGATGGAAGTCTTAATATCGCTGGAAAGCTGGCATTAAAATATCCTGAGATTCAGGTGCTGCATCATGAAGTAAATCAGGGTAAAGGCGCTGCACTACGAACAGGATTCCAGTGTGCAACCGGTGATGTGGTTGCGGTGCAGGATGCCGATCTCGAATATGACCCCAATGACCTCAAAAGGCTCATAAGACCATTATGTGAAAATAAAGCGGATGTCGTCCTGGGATCCCGTTTCCTTTCTTCAGGAGCACACCGGGTTTTTTATTTTTGGCATTCGATGGGCA
This sequence comes from uncultured Desulfobulbus sp., assembly GCA_964590715.1. Lineage (GTDB taxonomy): Bacteria > Desulfobacterota > Desulfobulbia > Desulfobulbales > Desulfobulbaceae > DRLX01. The sequence continues at coordinate 5,037 of CAZPXI010000003.1, read as the reverse complement.
ATAAATTTTTAACGCTATTGTCCAATATGTATTCCGATCTTAACCTGACTGATATGGAAACCTGCTACAAGGTCTTCCGCCGTGATGTTCTTCAGGATATTGTTATTCATGAAAACCGCTTTGGTTTTGAACCGGAGATTGTAGCGGAGATAGCCCATCAACGTTTACGGATTTATGAGATGGGTATTTCCTATGATGGACGTTCTTATGGCGAAGGAAAAAAAATCGGCATGAAGGATGGCTTCCGGGCTATTTACTGTATCCTCCGTTATAACGCCTATCGTGCTCCATGGCCGTTGCAAATGCTCCTCTATTTCTTTATCGGATCCCTAACGGCTCTTGTCGATAACATCATTTTTTCAGGGCTGTTTAATAACGGAGTCAGTCTTGCTGTATCAGTTTTTACGGCCCTTTTCATCGCAGCCATACCTGATTATTTTCTCTGCATCACCATACTGTTTCGACAAAAGATTCGATGGAAGATACCATTGGAAATCCTACTGTTTTTTCTTGTCGTCTCTATTACCGGCCTGTTTAATTTATACATAACGCATCTTTTTCTCTCTCTACACTTTGCGCCTTGGCGAGCCCACTTTGCCGGAATCTATGCAGCTTTTATCTTTAATTTTTTAGGAAGAAAATATTTGGTCTTTTCAGAGCCGGAAAGTGGGTCATGGAAGTAGCTTTGCCCACCCCTACTTTTTTGTATCTGCCAATGACAATTTCACCTTAGGGCTTGCTCAAAAATAACTTCGCATTCTGAGGTGCACTCTGAACATTTAGAAAAGCGATCTTCAATTATGCAATCCTCGACGTAGCCCTGCTACGCCTGCAGTTGCATGCAATCAGATCACTTCTCTAAATGTCCACATTACACCTCATCTCTACTAAGTTATTTTTGAGCGAGCCCTTAGCTTGACAGCTATGCCTTTTACCGGAGATCAAATTGATCATTTTCTCTTTAAAATCAATTAGTTTAAGTGGAGATTCAGCATGAAAATCATTTCGACTCTGTGTTGTTATGCCCTTCTTTGTCTATGTACAGGAGAAGCTTTTGGGCAGAAAACACCTGTCTGGACATTCCATGGCAGAGTCGCTGACGGTGGCCAGATAGATGCCCTGTCCGGACCTGATGGTCGAGTGCATCTCCTCTCAAGTGGTTATTATCAGTTTGACCTCAATGGGCGACGTCTCGTAAACGAGAACATAGGAGATGCCAAACAGGGAGGGATGGATTTTCCACCCGCTCTTGCCGTTGATCCCCAAGGCAATACGCATATAATTACCCGCCATGGAAATTCAGGTGCCGACGCCGGGTATGATATCCGCTATCGTATGCGGAGGGCCGGGGGCGGATGGCAGGACGATTTTTGGATTGGCTCAAGAGAAAAGAGAAACTATGTCGTTGGAATAGCTGCTCCCGGTATCAATGATATTTATCAACATTATACAAAGGCAGGGAGTAATGTCTGGGGTGATATCAGAATCTGGAAAAAAAATGGCCCATCAGCAACGTCTATCGGAGAGCTGACTAATATATGGCGAGCTGATACTGATGCCAGAATGCGAGGATTTGCAGGTAGAATTTTTATGGTTTCCGGGAAGTGTGATGGAAACGGCTCAGCCTATTTTACTTTTTGCAACGCCGGATCGACATGCTTTACCGAGCTGACAAACAATATCAGAAGTCACTCATCAGGAAACGGTAGAACCGGGGCACCCGATTTGTATGTTGATAAACAAGGGAATGCGCATGTAACGTATGGCGCGGAGTACGAGATTTATTATAATCAGTATAATAAAAATCAACGACTTGTATTCAGTCAGGACAAAAGAATCTTTGCCGGCCTGGGTGGATGGCATTTAAATCTTGGTATGTCTGCAATAGCTGCTTCCGATGATGGTACAACAATCGTCGCCGTTGCCTTAAACCCTGATGGCAAGACCCAGGGAGCGACAAATTCAGAATTGCTCTGGAGCTATTCAACCGATGGTGGTTCGGCCTGGAGTACCCCCGATTCCCTGGGTGTATACACTGATGGCGGCGAGGGACGACGACGCCCCAGACTTGTAGCCGTTGACAACAGTTTCTTACTCTTTTATCAGGACAAGGCACAAAGCGGCATCAGTCTGGCAACGATCAACCTTGCTGCCATATCAACACCGGTTATCGCGCCTGTCACCCTACTATTGTTGAACTGACAAGCAAAAAATACAATAGTTACAAAATACATTACATTTTAAAAATAACCATTTGATTGGTTTCAAGTGCCAAGGGCCATTGGGACAACAAGTTCCGGAGATGACGACGGCTTATTTTTCGTTTCCAGACCATAAAATATCTGCACCGTTGACGACGCAAAATTTCAAGTTGTTCTCCTGTGGGTTCCTCCCCCTTTTTTCCGGCGGCCATAAGCTGATCAAGCAAAGGCGTTGATCTGGCAGAGTAACCGTTAATAAGCCGGAGCTGTCCACTTTCCAGAAAATAAAGCATAACATGGGTATTTCTTGGCCAGGGACGGGTCGGGAAGACACAACCAACTCCTTCCAAGGCCCGAAGCTGCTTCTGCTCGACAGCACTGGGTTGGATACGATCCACCGCGTATCGATGCATTCTGGCCGTAACCGGCCAGGCCTCGACGATCTGGAGCACCAGGGCCAGCAATAGAATTGCCCACAGGATTTGTCGTTGACGTGGCAACCGGGCAACCTGCAACAGCTGACCATATTCCAAAAAAAGCCAAGTCCCAAGGCAGACATGGCCGACCAGGGCCATTCGACCAATGGCCCGCATATTGTTTACCCCGGGCACCAAGAGGTTCAGAATCCCATGTATTGAGGGATTAAAGGCCCAGCCCAGATACCAGGGATTCGGCCCCAAAGCCAACCCGAAGCTGACAAGAGCTGCACTCAGCATCAAAGCGGCAAGAAAATTCAGCGGAGAACTCTGTGCTTTTTCTCGAATATATAGCACAAATATTACTACAAAAGACAACAGTGCTATCCAGGCCAAGATATAGCCGACCAGAGGCAAGGTAGCATGGAACAGAAAAGAACCCAACAGGGCCAATCCGGCAAACAAGAAAAAACGACGGTGGACAAAAGGGTTCAACCTGCAAAACAAATCACGAAATAAGATACCGATAGCACCGACCAGGAGCAGACTGTATCCAAGCCCTAAATAGGCAGGGGATTCATGCGAGATTTTTGGCAATGCCCATCCCCAGCCTACCAGTAAATCATAGAGTAGACCCTGACGGGGAATCCAGAAATGGCTCATGCGGGTGGCAAGCTCCTGAATCAGGGCCGAACTATAGCTCATATGGGGAACCCTGTGATACATCAACACCGGAACTAGGCCCAGAAGAGCGGCCAAGCCCCAAAACGGCCAGCCTCTTACAAAACTCTCTTTGATAACTTCCGGCACGGTCAAGAGCTGCAACAAGATCCAAAGGGCACAAAAAACGGCCCCCATAACCGCAAAATATGGAGCGGAATAAAGCAAAAAGACTTCCGCGCTCAAGGCGAGAGCAAGATATCGGCGCCTAGCAGTCATGGAATATCCGCCCAGTCCGAAAAGCAGAATAACAAGCCCGAACCAACACAGGTTCTGAAAATGTTGATATGAGGTGAGCTGATCTATGGAGAAAACCAGGGGGAAACAAAAGAACAGGGCCAACCAACGAGAATGCGTCATTTTTTCTTCCAGACCGGCCCATTTGCCGAAACGTACCAACAAAAAGAGTACGGCACTGTAGGCAGCCGATGAAAGCAAAAAAATGGTTATTTTGTAGGCCGCAAAGTTTTCCAGCCCTGATTTTCTGAGCAAATGGAAAGGCAGAGTCGGCCCAATGAGGATATCCGACCAAAACATGGTATTGCTATTATCCGGCCAGAAAATCCGTCCGTCCATCCATGATGAAAGCCCCTGGGACAGGTAGGTACTGTTGTGCAGCAAGACCCAGAGATTAAAAAAACCATCACCATCATCACCAAAAATCAGGGACGAATCCATGATCGTTGCCAAACCCAGGTGATGCCAACTCCCCAAAAAATAGAAAAAAATGGCCGCAGAACCCCAGCAGAACGAGACAAGAGGAGAACGCATTTTTTCAGGAACGTATTTTTGTTTCGACATCATAAAAGATCTGGGTAAGAGGGTAAAAAAACAAAACCGGCCTCCCGTCAGCAAGCCATGCACCGACCTTGCAAGATAGTGCATATCTGTTTATATTGCCGATGGCAATCGGGGGCATAACGAACAGACAACTGTCGCGGGCCAGCGAAACTCCACCCTCCTCGCCAAAAAAGGCGAACCAGCCCTTGGGTTTACGTTCACCATAACCTAAGCTGATTGGCCCTATACGAGTTCATCGCACCTTTTTCTCCCACATTAAACATTTAAAATAGAACGATGCAACCCTCTCTTTCCTTTGTCATCCCAATGCATAATGAGTCCGGGAACTGCGCCCGACTCGTGCAGGAGATCCAAACATGTGCGGATTCTCTCTCCTGTGGCTATGAAATTCTTTGTGTCGATGATGCCAGTACAGACAACACCCTGAGCATCTTAGACAAAGTCCGGCAACAGGTTCCACAACTCTGTATTATTGCTCTGCACAAAAACTGTGGCCAGAGTACCGCACTTTGTTGCGGCATCCAACATGCGGGGGGCGAAATCATCATCACCCTTGACGGCGATCGACAGAATGATCCCGCCGATGTCCCGGCCATGCTGGAGCTCCTGACCCAAAAAAAAGACGATCATGTCCAGATGATTGCCGGTTGGCGGAAGAAACGAAAAGATACGCCCTGGAGGAAAATTTCTTCAAGGATCGCCAACGGGGTGCGCAGTTTTTTGCTTCGCGACCGCACCCCGGATACGGGGTGCGGTCTAAAGGTCTTTTACCGGAAGACCTTTATGGATCTCCCCTGGTTTGACCACATGCACCGATTTCTGCCCTCACTGGTCCAGCGTAATGGGGGGCAAGTCCTCTCTATTGAGGTCAACCATCGCGCACGACAGTATGGAAACTC
>CAZPXI010000002.1:0-38857 GCA_964590715.1 uncultured Desulfobulbus sp. | reverse complement strand
GCCATGCTGGTTTATCCGAAAATAGCCCATAAAGGCTGTCTTCTCAGGCTATTTTCATAACAGCGAAGCGGTGTCATGATTGTGGCTGTGGCCTGAGAACCCGGAGTCTGCGCTTTGCTCCGCTTATCTGGTCCAGCCATGCCGGCTACATACTACACCTGGGATACAGGGAAACAGATCATCCCGGGTTTTCTAACCATTTTCACAGTTCAGTCGTGCTGATACACACTGCCGGACACTGACTCCGGAGTGTGCAGACGAATCCTAACTATTAGATTGCACCGGAAAAATTCGACCAGATGACAAAAAGAGGCGACTGAGACGCACTTGAGGCAACCTTGAGGAGTTTCTGAAACCGGATAGAGGCCTACACCTCCATCCGGAAGACGATGCTTAATCTTATTTCAATATCACAAAATCATCACGCCGGTTCTGGGCCCAGGACAACTCATCATGCCCATACAATAACAATTTTTCCTCACCCCAGCTGATCGTGGTCAACTGACCGCCTGCAACACCGAGATTAACCAGATATTTCTTGGCACTCTGTGCCCGCCGTTCCCCCAGGGCAAGATTATACTCTCTGGTACCACGAGGGTCGCAGTTGCCCTCAATCCGTACCTGGAGTGCGGAGTTTTCTTTGATAAAATCAGCATTTTTCTCGATTCTGGAAACCTGATCTCCCTCTATGGCGGCAGAGTCAAAAGAAAAATACACCGGTAACATCGGTCCGGAGGTTCTCCCCTCCATGGTGACGGCGACTTCGCTTGCCGTCGTGTCCAGAGACTCAGCTGGTCCCAGACCCTCTGTTGCCTTCATAGATTCCTCAGGCTTAGGGGCCTTCTCACCACATCCAACCAAAAATACGCTGCAAAAAAGAGCCAGCAGCAAGAACTTCCACAACGATCCGTCTTTTAGCATGTTATCCTCCCAGTGGATACATCATACGGCCTACCGATTTAAAAGCCTGCACCAGTTCAACTGGTTCATAATTCTACTTCTTTGAAAAAGGAATACAACATTTTTTTGTAACTATTCAGGAGCACCTCATCTTCGTCCACTTCGGAGTCTACGCTTACCTGGTCTGCTTGAGTAGCACAAGGCCGCTTTTCAGTCCCAGGTAAGCGAGGTACAAGACTCCGAATGAACGAATCTAAGGCACTCCGTAACAGTCACAGCTCAATGTTTAGGTGATCTGTTGTCCCACCTGAACAGTTACATTTTTTTCAGACAAAAGAAATTAGCTTGCAAAACAGCATCAGCCCTTCTAGTTTGAGAGTCTTAGAAATTCAGGTCGGCTTCAGGTATCAGCAAACAGTAGAGTTGAAACCCAAGCGGGCCTCCGACAATATCCATTATCGAACTATAGACGTATCCGCAAGTGACAGCAGAAAAAGCAATTACAATAGACACGGAAAAGGAACTGGTCGCCCGCAACGAATTCGGGACTTTTTTTGGTATTCCCCAGGACATCTTCGACAAGGTCTGGTCCAGGCTCCGGAATCCGGACGGAAATTCGGTCGCCTACATCTCCATGGAAATCGGGGCTGATCCGGACGTTTTTCATCCACTGCTGGATTTTCTCCATGAGCAGAACATAACGGATAGTGATGACCCCGTGGTCAAGGCCTTTATCTATAAATGCCTGTACGGTCCACGAAAAATCCCCAACTACAGCGGCGGCCTCGGAGTACTGGCCGGAGATACCCTGAAAAGCCTTGCCGATATGCATATTCCGGTACTGGCAATCAGCCTGCTCTACCGGGAGGGGTATTTTTCCCAGTTTGTTGACTCCAAAGTCGGCCAGATCGATCAGGCTACCCATTGGGCTCCTGAGGAAACTCCCACCCTCTTTCAACTGCGGGATCCTCAAAATCCGGATGCACCTCTTGAAATAAGTGTCCCATTCTTCAACCTGGAAGATGAACCGGAACAGATCAGGGCTCAGGTCTGGATGAAGATGGAAATCAGTGAAGAACTCGATTACTTTGTACCCGAATTTCTCATTGACTACAAGCTCCCGTCTTCTCCTTCCTGGATACGAGAGGCTGCCGAGCAGCTCTACAATGCCAAAACAATGGCCATGAAGGCCAACCAGCGGCGGATGCTGGGTTCCTGTGCACTCCCGCTTATGCAGGCGCTGAGCTTTACGGCTCACACCATTCACCTGAATGAGCAGCACGGGGTTGCCGTTTCCCTCCATCTGATTCAGAGGGAACTGAAAAAACAGTTGGGCGATACATTTTACAACACCATGAGCGAGCAGGATATCCTCCGGGCGGTGGATACTGTTTCCCAGCGGATTGTTTACACCATCCATACTCCGGTCAAGGCAGGGCATGACCGTTTCCCGAGAGCCATGTATTCCGGAATCAACCACAAGGTCTGCCAACGCGTTCTTGATCTGTTGGCGGAAGATGAAGAGTACCCGGGTGAATACAACTTTACGGCCCTGGCCATGCGGGTCAACCGGGCGGTCAACAGTGTCAGTCGACTGCATCGGGACGTCACCCGCAGGCAATTCCCTAAATTTGCCGACAAGATTGCCGCTGTAACCAACGGCGTTCATCACCTGACCTGGATCAGCGAAAACCGGGCCAGGGTTTTTGACAACCATCCTGAGCTTGCCGGATGGCGAGACAACCCTGGTATCTTTGCCGAACTGGCGGCCGACGTCCCCGAGCTTTCCCGGGATCTTAGAGCGGCCTGGGAGAAAGATAATATTGCCCTGATTGATTATATCAACACCATGTTGACAACGCATCGAAACCAGATGCTTGAGACCTGGATTGATCCACCTAACTACCTTTCCCGGCTGCCTGAAACTCTAGAACTTGAGCCGGGTGCCTTTACCATTGGTTTTGCTCGCCGTTTTTCGACCTACAAACGGGCAGATCTAATTTTTGATGACATATCCACTCTGGCAGATATCCTGACCAAAAAAAACCAGCCGGTCAACTTTGTCTTTGCCGGTAAGGCCCACCCGGCTGATGAGCCTGGGAAATCCGTGCTCAAGCTGATCCTCGATAATCAGGAAGAGTTGTACCGCAAGAGTAACGGTCTGGCAAAATTGGTTTTTATTCCCGGGTATGATATGCTGATTGCGAAAATGATGGTTTCCGGGGTGCACGCCTGGCTCAACAGTCCAAAACGCCCGCTTGAGGCATCCGGAACCAGTGGCATGAAGGCCGCCATAAACGGAGCCCCGAACATCAGCGTTATGGACGGCTGGTGGGTGGAGGGGTATCACAACGGCCTGACCGGATGGAAATTCGGTTATGAAGGCCCGATTGAAGATGCAAATCTGAGTGAGGATCCGGATTCACTCCTGTATGCCGAAGATTCTCTCTCGTTTTATCAGCTGTTGCCTGAAATACTAAATCTTTTTTATAATCATCCCGACAAGTACATGCAGATTGCCGTCAACAACCTCAGGTTCAATGTGCCGATTTTCAATACCCACCGGATGGCTGCGGAATACGTTAAGAAATACGACCTGCAGCTTGACGGCGATACGGCTGCTGCAGTTGAGGCTTTTCAGCAGTTGTATCAAAGCGACAGCGAACAGTGAACACAGTGCACAAATCTGCTATCATGCCGAATATGCACTACTATTCTATTTAAGGAGTACGTCATGGCCCGTCACATGAACCCGAGCAGTTCCACAAATAAAACTATTGATGCCATTGACCGCAAGCGGGAACGAGAACGCCGTTTCATGCTGCGCAAGGCCAGAGACAATGCGGCTGAACTGTCAACCGCGCTTGTCCAGCGGCTGCTTGACCAGCATATCATCGAAACCAATTCCGATCAGGCCATTCGCGAAGTCATGGAAAAGCAGTTGGGAGCAATGAGCGACATGGAGGAATTTGATATGCAGTTTAAAATTGCCCCGCTCCGGACCCTGACTCAGGATCCAAATATCATCAGCCTCTTTATCACTCAATATATTGTTGAAGACCTTATCAATCATCCTCATATTCAGGACGTGTTCGGGGATGATCTTGATGTGTACCGGGCTGTCGACTCCATCCTCTCTAAAATCAGGCCGAGATAGCCAGGTCACCGACTGACCAGCCGGCACATGATTTCATATACCTGTTTGGTCATTATATCTGCAACCAGTACGATATGCCATCTTCGTTTTGTCTTCCGGGCCTAGCAAATTGAACCTGGTTTTTGCCGACAGCAAAGGTGAAATCCTGGATTATGACGGTTTGCACATGGCCGGCTGCAGCGCAGGCATCTTTTGCAATCCGACCGTGGAAGAACTGATAGAGCTGCCCGAGGGCAGTGAACTGTTTGTACTCCCTTCCCGCCTGCCGGTAGGCCTTGAACCGGACACCCTGGAACCGGCACTGCTCGACACCAATCCCTATGCGCCGGGCGAGACCATTCAGGCGGTCGCTGCCTTTATGGCGCCGGCCCATACCGCTGTCTACACGGCAGCCTATCAGACCGTTGGCAAAAAACCTCCCCTGCTGCCGCTCTTTGCCTATGCCGCTGTGGGCTGGCATGATGGTAAATTTTATGTTGCCGCCTTCAGATCCGATGCCGATATTCGCCAGGATCCGGTACAATTTAATCAGGAACGTATAAATAGAAAAACCTGGAAAAAACTACAGGAATATCCGGACAACCGCTTGATCCAACACCTTGGCAAATGCTGCCTGACCTATGGCTGCCCGGCCGCCCGCAACCTGTTCTTGAATCGCTGGGAAGCACCGCTTCCCTGCTCACCGACCTGTAACGCTTCCTGCGTCGGTTGTATTTCCCTGCAGCCCTCCGGCTGTTGCCGGTCCACCCAGGATCGTATCCGATTTGTACCGAGCCCGGCCGAAATTGCCGAGGTTGCGATTGCACACCTGGAGACGGCACCCAAACCGGTGGTCAGCTTTGGTCAGGGCTGTGAGGGAGAGCCACTGCTCCAGGCCGAAACCATACGGCGGGCCATTGAACGTATCCGCGCCAGGACCGATAGGGGCACAATCAACCTCAACACCAACGGCAGTCTGCCGGATGCTGTGGAACAGCTGGCTGCCGCCGGGCTGGATTCCATCCGGATCTCCATGAACAGCGCCCAGCTCAAATACCATGGCCGGTACTACAAACCAAAGGGATTTGATTTTTCCGATGTCCGCCGCTCCATAAAAATCATGAAGGCCCATGGACGACACGTTTCCCTTAACTACTTTATCCTGCCCGGCTTTACCGACGACCAGGAAGAGTTCAGTGCCCTCTGCGAGTTGATCTCCGCCGAGCGACCGGATCTTATTCAACTGCGCAACCTGAATATTGATCCGGAATATTACCTGCGGTCCATCGATTTTTTACCTGCAGGGCCTGCCATGGGAATGATGAACTGGCACAGAGAGCTCAAACAACAATTTCCCTGGTTGCGGTTCGGCTATTTTAACCCCGCCCTGCAGTAGGAAAGGGGAAAATCATTGGCAAGAAAGCGCGGCTGCAACCGCTTGCGTTTCAACCATGTTCAGTCCGTCCGGATCCGTTCTGCTAAAAAAATCAACCGCCTGCTGCCAGGCCCCAGCCGGGGTTGCACTTTTTTGGACTCCCATTGCCAGGTGATGGCCAAAGGGGTAGTTGAGCGCAAAATAATGGGTGAACTCCTTCAGGCGCCCCAGTCTCCGTTCCGGCCGGAAACGAGTCAACCCCATGGCAAATTGCGCGTACAGATGCGGCAGGATGATTTCGGGCATGGGAATATCGATGTTATATATTTCCCGGGCAATTTCGGCAAACAGCCAGGGTTTCTGCGCCGCCGCCCGACCGATCATCAGGCCGTCGGCGCCGCTTACTGCAAGACAGCCTGCGGCGTCTTCGACTGAAAAAATCCCGCCATTGACCACAACCGGAATATCGATCCATTCCTTGACCTTACCCACCCACTCCCATCTTGGTTTGCGGCAAAACGATTCTCCCCGCAACCGGGCGTGCACAGTCAGCAGATCCAGTCCTTCATCTTCAAGCATCAGGCAGAAATCACGCAGAACCGAGGCATCAAGACGTTCACCCAGACGAATTTTTGCGGTCAGGGGAAGTTCGGTTTCCCGGCGGGCAATGCGGATTATTTCCCGCACCAGGACAGGATCCGACACCAGCGAGCTCCCCCCCCCGGCCTTCCTGACTCTCGGGGCCGGGCAACCAAGATTAATATCAACACTATCGGCGCGAAAACGATGCAGGGCATCCATGGCCGGAGCAATCTGTTGTATATCAGTGACAAGTAACTGGTAGGAAAGAGGCTTCTCTCTTTCTGATCGTACCAGAAAAGGGGAGATCCTCTGATTTTCCACCGGCAGCCTTCTGGCCGAGAGCATTTCCGTTGACAACAACCCGACCCCTCCGTAGGAAACCAACAGAGCGCGAAGTGCCGAATGGGTCAGACCGGCCATGGGTGCAAGCAGCAGAGGCGTGGCAAGGGTTGTGTTTCTTATTTTCAGCATATCCAACCTGGTGTAAAAAAAACAAAATCTATAATCCGTTTCACTTGACAAAACTCAGCAATCATGTATTATTCACCATTGGGAATGATTATTTAATAATGAGTTTATCATTGAACTGCAACCACTATACCATAGAGTAGATCATGAATGCACCAACACCGATGATTCGTCTGACCACCCAACGGCAGATTATTCTTGAAGAACTTTCCAAGGTCAAAACACATCCGACAGCCAGTGAAGTATATGACATGGTTCGTAAACGACTGCCCAGAATCGGCTTGGGTACCGTCTATCGCAACCTTGAGTTGATGGCTGAAAACGGTATGATCTTAAAACTTGAAGTCGGCGGCACCCAGAAACGCTTTGATGCAACCACCGATGCCCATTACCACATTCGCTGTTCCTACTGCGGCAAGGTTGATGATATCGATATTCCGGTTATCGAATCACTTGTCGGCGCTGCTGCAGAGAGTTCCGCTTACCAGATCCTTGGGCATCATGTTGAGTTTACCGGTATATGCTCAGAGTGTCAGAAGAAAGAGGGTATATCAACCATACATTAACAGTTCAAACCGATAAATCCCAACGGGAGCCTCGATTTTTTTTATCGGCTCCCGTTTTTTGTATCTGGTGAGCTGATTGCCAGAACTCTATACAGTCCAGTCCTTTCCTCCCCGCCCTTCCCCCATCCGTTCCCGGAATCTGTTTTTTTTCGTGGTACTTATTCTTTTTTTGATCCAGATCAAGTTTTTTTCTTCGGACATTGGTAATAAGAGTATATATTACTTTATCTAGTCCGGGATGATCGCAGCAAAAATTGCTGCAAAGGACAATTTCACCACATCTTACTTTTTCTTAAAGGGGGAAAACAATGAACAAGATGCGGAATGTTTTTACAGGCGTTGGTAGTGCACTCGCTGCACTGCTGATAACAACCGGTGCCATGGCGGCCGATAGTTGTATCGAGTGCCATGCCAAAATTTCTCCAGGCCAGGTTCAGGACTGGAAGGTGAGCAAGCATGCCGAAAATGACGTGAGTTGCTCCGAATGCCACGGAACCAAACATCAGACGGCCGAGGATTACAAACTCGCCGTGCTGCCCGATGAGGCAAAATGTAAAGAATGCCACCAGGAACAGTACGATTCATTTATCAAGGGAAAACACAACTTCGGCTGGACGACACTGAATGCTATTCCCGGTACCCACATGGCCCCTGATGAACTCATCGAAGGTGGAAGGGGATGCGGCGGCTGTCATAACATGGGCATCAAGACCGAAGCCCAGAAAAAAGAGCAGCGTGAAAAGGGCTACCGTTACCAGAACAACTCCTGCGATGAATGCCATACCCGACACGCTTTCTCTAAAAAGGAAGCACAAAGCCCCTATGCATGCCAGCAATGCCACATGGGGTATGATCACCCGCAGTGGGAAATGTGGTCCAGCTCCAAACATGGCGAACGCTGGTTTGCCCTAAAAAACGGCGACCTGCCGGCCGGCGCTGCAGCACCTACCTGCCAGACCTGCCACTTACCTGACGGTACCCACGAAAATCATACCGCCTGGGGCTTTCTCGGCGTTCGTCTGCCGCTGCCCGATGATGCGCAGGCCGCAGCCGATCGGGTAACTATCCTCAAGGCTCTGGGAGTGCTTGATCCGAAAACCGGTCAGCCGACACCGATCCTTGATGCGGTCAAAGCCGTGGACATGGCCCGGCTTGATCAGGAATCCTGGCAGAAAGAGCGGGATAAGATGCTCAAAATCTGTTCACAATGTCACTCTTCCGCCTATGCCAAGGAACAGCTGGACATGGGTGACTCCATAATGATGAAGGCCGACAGGTTGATGGCGGAGGCCATCACCACGGTTGCCGGTCTGTATGAGGACGGTATTATTAAAAAACCGGCCAGCTATCCCTCCAACTACCCATTCCTGCTCATGATGATGCACACCAATGGCGCGCCCTGGAATAAGGACCTTGACAAACTGTCCTACATTGATCAGGTGCTCCTCCAGATGTACATGAAACATCGCATGCGCACCTACCAGGGATTCTTCCATGTTAATCCCGACTATGCCTACTGGTATGGCTGGAATGAGATGACCAAGGATCTCGGAGAGATAAAGGAACTGGAGCGAACGATGCGGGCAACCGCCGGCAAAGAATAAGAAATCCATTAATAAAAAAAGGCGGCTGCTCCAATGGGAGCAGCCGCCTTTTTTTTATTCTTTTTCAGTAATTTTCTATTCTTTTTTCAGGGATCGAAGTTCAGATAAGCCATTTTCAAGTAAAGGTCACCCTGCAGAAACGCCTCTTTCCCACCTGGAGGAGTACGGTGCCTTTGGCGGAGATATCGGTATCAATATCAGCGACCTTTTGCCCGTCAACGGAAACCGCATTCTGCTTGACCATCCGTCGTCCATCCGAAGTCGACTTCACCAGGCCCGCCTCCTGCAGCAGTTTGGGCAACCAGATGGTCTCCGCTTCAACGGTGAGTTCTTTTTCAGGCAGGTCTTCGGGCAATTCATGCTTTTTAAAGACCTGCTCAAAATTCCGTTCTGCGGCATCAGCAGCATCCTGATCATGAAAACGGGCCACCAGCTCTTTGGCCAGCTGTACTTTAACGGCCTTGGGATGAATCTTTCCGGCTTCCATGTCCTGTCGAAGCTGTTCAATTTCCTGCAGGGAAAGATCACTGAGCAGTTCATAGTAGCGGAACATCAACTCATCACTGATTGACAATACCTTACCGAAAATATCGTCGGCAGGCTCAGAAATACCAATATAGTTGCCAAGAGACTTACTCATCTTGTTGACCCCGTCCAGCCCTTCCAAAAGCGGCATGGTCAACACGACCTGTGCTTCTTGATTATGGGCCTTCTGCAGGTCACGCCCCATCAACAGGTTGAACAGCTGATCGGTTCCGCCAAGTTCCACATCTGCTTCCATGGCCACAGAGTCGTAGCCCTGGATAAGGGGATAGAGAAATTCATGAATGGAGATCGGGCGGTTGGACTCGAACCGTTTTTTAAAATCATCACGCTCAAGCATCCGGGCCACGGTGAGTCTTGAGGCCAGTCTGATCATCTCATAGGAACTCAATTCACCGAGCCAGGTCGAGTTAAAGACAACCTTTGTCTTTTCCGGATCAAGGATCTTGAAGACCTGCTCTTTATAGGTCTCGGCATTGCGCTCTACATCCTGCCGGGTCAACGGCGGCCGGGTATCCGACTTGCCGGTTGGGTCACCGATCAGGCCGGTGAAATCACCGATTAAAAAGTTAATTTGATGCCCAAGCTGCTGAAAATGACGAAGTTTCTGCAGCAAAACAGTGTGGCCGAGATGCAGATCCGGAGCGGTCGGATCAAAGCCCGCTTTAATGACCAACGGTTTACCGGTTTCACGAGAACGAGTCAACTTCTTGACCAGCTCCTCACGAGAAATCAGGTCAACGGTGCCCCGCTCAATCAGAGCTACCTGTTCCTCAACACTTTTCATCATCTTCTCCTGCTTACTTTGCAAAATCCACAGCCCGGGTCTCCCGGATGACCGTTACCCGAATCTGTCCGGGGTAGGTCAGCTGTTCTTCTATGGCCCTGGCAATATCACGACTGAGCAGGGTTGCCTCGTTATCATGCACCTTCTGGCTATCGACTATAATACGCAGGTCGCGACCGGCCTGAATGGCATAGGATTTTTCAACCCCGTTAAAGCTATTGGCTATATTTTCCAGATCTTCAAGCCGTTTGACATAACTCTGCAGCATCTCCTTACGGGCCCCGGGACGGGCACCGGACAGCGCATCGGCCGACTGGACCAGAACATCAAGCACGCTCTTAGGCGGCTGATCTTCATGGTGGGCACCGATGGCGTAAACGATGTCTTCGGGTTCACCATATTTTTTGGCAATGTCACGACCGATAATAGCATGCGAACCCTCGACCTCGTGATCGACCGCCTTGCCGATATCATGCAGTAGACCGGCCCGCTTGGCCTTTTTCACATCCAGACCAAGTTCCGCCGCCATAACCCCGCAAAGAAACGCCACTTCCAGCGAGTGCTGCAGGATGTTCTGCCCATAACTGGTGCGATATTTCAGCCTGCCGATCAACTCGATCAGATCCACATGCATTCCATGGGCACCGACATCAAAGGTGGCCTGCTCACCGGCCTCACGGATCTCAATTTCCAGATCCTCCGTCACCTTGGCGACCACCTCTTCAATACGGGCGGGATGAATTCGGCCGTCGGAAATAAGCTGGAGTAAAGCAAGGCGGGCGACTTCTCTTCGAATGGGATTAAACCCGGACAAGATAACGGCTTCAGGAGTGTCGTCGATAATAATATCAATCCCGGTCGCAGCTTCAATGGCCCTGATATTTCGTCCCTCACGGCCGATGATCCGCCCTTTCATTTCATCATTGGGCAGCGGCACCATAGAAACTGTTTTATCGGCGACATAATCACCGGCATAGCGGGCTATGGCAAGGGCAAGGATATTTTTTCCCTTCCGGTCAGCCTCTATTTTCATTTCATTTTCGATCCGGCTGAGTCGCTTAGCCGCATCCATACGCGCCTCGCTCTCAATGGACGCCATCAACTCCTTTTTGGCCTCTTCACGGCCGATACCTGCAATTTTCTCAAGTTTATAGCGCTGATCATCGATAAGCGCCTCTAGATCTTTGGCCCGCTCATTGACCTGTTGCTCCCTGGCGGTCACCTGTTCATCATGTTGCTCTAATTTCTCCGACCGCTTCTCAAGGGCTACAAACTCACCCTGTACTTCATCAAGTTTCCTGTCGAGCCGGCGTTGTTCCTCTTTAATTTCTTCTCTGCTCTGCTTGGCCTCACGATCCGCGTCCTGCTTAATTTGATAGGCCTCTTCTTTGGCCTGCAGCACGACCTCTTTTTTTATTTTTTCAGCGTCCTGGATAGCATTTTCGATGATCTGCCGCCCCTGAGCCTCTACATTGAACTGATTTTTTTCAACCAGCTTTTTGCGAAGGAAAAACCCGATAATCGCACCGGCGATCAGATCAAACCCCAGCAAAAACAGAGTCATAGCGTTTATATTCATTGGTGGATACCCGTATGTTATGCAGCTGACGGAAAGACTCCGTTCAGAGATCTGCGAAAAAAAACAGAAAGTGACAGATCGATTCACACGGATCGGTGGCGAAAGAGGAGGGGATACTCTGATTATCCGAAATTTGTACTGCCAAACGAGGTGCGAGCCCCCCGGCAATTCCAGATCTATTCGATGACAGGTCGACAACAGGTCGGATGCACCACGGAAAAAAGCCGGGCATCCTGCCCCACGGTCAACCTATTTGGTGGATTACTTGTATATGACGGTATCGTAAAAAGTCAAAAGAATGTTCTTGGCTCTAATGATTTCAGGTGGTTATCACGGTAAAACTGCTCGAAACCTAACTTTTTTACCAGACCATCATATATGGTAAACCTGATCGTATCAGTATTCTCTTTTATTCACCGGGCTTACGCCCTGCCTGATCACTCACGGCCGAGATATCAAAAGGATATCTCAACCCTATATGTAAAACAGCAAAGCACTCGCTGTTGTTATAAGAAAATCCCCGCCCTGCCGTGTCAATGAAATGATTAAACCTAATAAAATTAGGTGGGCAAGGCCCATGCCGCTTCCTGGTAATCAATGAAGATTTCCATTCTTCAACACTTTGGCTGCCCTAATCATGAGAGTTGGCTCAATACTTCATTAATCACCAACAGCGCAGGGAACTCAAAAAATTTTACCGTCAATCCTAGGTGGTCCCGGACCGACGCCTGCATTTTATAGTAAGAAAAAATCTCCTGCAATACCAAGGGGCCTGCAGGGTATCCTCTTTCCTGAATTAAGTATAACAGAAGTCCAATCGAAACAAAATGATATTTTATAAAAGCCCGTGAAGTTCACCAAAACTCGGTTTTTTCTGCAACCTCCAAGAGTCAGTCAATATCAGACATCTTGTCGATAAGGTCGTCGATAGACTGTCCCTGACGATTACGATACGCATTAAACTCCCTGTTGACCTTGACATACCTGGCGGCTATACGCAGGCAGCCGAGAACCAGCAACTTGCTTGAAGGAACGGTACTGACGTATTCGCCGTCGGTGCCTTCAAGTTCGCTCCGTAAAACTTCGACAACCTCCCGGACGTCGTCTTCCGGAGCATCACTGTAAAACGTAAACTCCTGGCCAAAAAGGGCAAAACGGACAAGACGGTCTTCCATGGCGGACAATTACAGTTGTCTCATCAATTGGCTTCCGATTCCGCTTCAAACAAAGAGCCCTGACCACCCTGATCCTCATCCGACGGGATGTCCTGTTCGTTTTCCCACTGTTCAATTCGCCCGATCAGTCCGGCGACCCGCTCACCGACAACACTGCGCTCACTGGACAAATCAGCGATATTCTCCTTGAGTTCGGAACACTCATTGTCCCGCTCCTGCAATGTTGCCTGCAGGGTATGATACTCGTCTTTGAGCTCACGATATTTAGTGAGTAGCTTGTCGACAAACTCTTCTAATCGAGCCAATTCGGCATTACTTTCCATCACGTCCTCCCTACTGAACAGTTACCACCCAAGGCGGTAACCAGTTGAAATCAAAGAAAACTAAATTCAACATTTATTATACAGAGCTTGGACTTCAAGTGCAAGTCTTTTGCCCGCAATTGAATAATTTTGCACCTTGCGCATGGGCTTATACCCTGGAATAGGTCCAGCTAACCGGACGTCCATCTCTATAGGGCATGTGACCGTGAAACACCCTTGGGTCATTGTCAAAGACCAGGGGCAAAAAATGACGATCGCCCTCCCACATGGGCAGGGCGCCCAGGGCCTCAACCAAATGCCAGTCAAGCAGACCTTCCTCATTGTGCGAAACCGGGCTCCCGGAAAAATGGGTAACCAGAAAGATAAATCCAAGCCAGTCCTCACCTTCCTTTCCAAAACCAGTCCAGTTAATGACTCCGCGCAGGGACATTTCCAGATCGACAAGGCTTGATTCTTCAAAAATTTCCCGCCTCATACAGGTTACAACATCTTCATCTGCATGCATCTTTCCGCCAAGCCCGTTATATTTCCCGAGGTGCTGATCATCCGATCTGGCATTACGGTGCACCAGCAGAACCTGATTACGATCAGGTGAAAGGATATAGCCAAGAGTTCCGATAATAGGTGTGTACATAAACGGCTCTAAAAAATTTCCGGAAAGAAATGGAAAACTTCCTTCTCCTAATTGTCT
This sequence comes from uncultured Desulfobulbus sp., assembly GCA_964590715.1. Taxonomy (GTDB): domain Bacteria; phylum Desulfobacterota; class Desulfobulbia; order Desulfobulbales; family Desulfobulbaceae; genus DRLX01. The sequence continues at coordinate 25,128 of CAZPXI010000002.1, read as the reverse complement.
ACAATATGATAAGATACTGGTATGTTGAATATTAGAAATACAGAAAAAAAACAAACAGCTTTTACATTTTTTTTCCCCGCCCAGGGCCTTATCCCACCAGACTCATCGTCATCCCGGCCGAACCAGCGAACCGGACGGCCGTGCACGTTGACCGGGCATAAAAAAAATATAGCGCTGTCTGGGAAACTCTTCACCCTCTTTCTCTGCATGGGCCTGCTTTTGACGGCCACCGAAGGATGGGCAAAAAAAACAGGCCAATTTCCGTCATATCCGGTCATTGAGGCCAACGTTCAGTTCTGGCAGGACGTATACGGCAGGTATAGTAGCCGCCAAGGCGTCCTGCACGACAAGGATAATCTTGCCATTATCTATGGAGTAATCGATCTTGTTGCCTGGAATACTCCCGGAGCCGCTCGCATCAATAAAAACCTGATCAAACTCGCCCGGCATCGATATAAAGAAATTTTAAATGATCTCGGGCGGGGACGGAAACCACGGACACGTGAAGAAAAACGCGTTGCCGCCCTTTTTCCTCCGGCAAAACATACCAGCTACTTGAAGGCCAGGGACAATATCAGGCTGCAAATCGGCCAGAAAGACCGTTTTCTTCAAGGGGTTATCCGCTCTGGCGCATACATGCCCGACCTGCAGGCCATCTTCCTGGCCCATAACATGCCAATCGAGCTGGCCTACCTCCCCCATGTTGAGTCCTCCTTCAATCCAAAAGCGCACAGTAAGGCCGGAGCCGTCGGTCTCTGGCAGTTCACCCGGGGAACAGGCAGAGATTTCATGACCATTAACAGTATTCTTGATGAGCGCCGTGACCCCTTTCTCTCCAGTCAGGCCGCAGCCAAACTGCTGAAAAAAAATTACCGGCAACTGGGAAGCTGGCCCCTGGCCCTGACCGCCTACAATTACGGGCGGGCCGGAATGGTCAGGGCTCTGCACGCTCAAAAAACATATGAAAATATTTTTAAAAACCATAAAACCAAGATCTTTAAATTTGCCTCCCGGAATTTTTACTCGGAATTTGTAGCCGCTCTTCGGGTCGCCCGAAAGCTGGAAAAAGACCGTTCCATTATTCGTGATCGTCCGGCGGCAACAGTGAGCATACGCATGGAAGGCTATGTTGATGCCGAAAAAATCCGCCGCTACTTCAAGCTTTCCCACAAAGATTTTTCCCGCTTCAATCCGGCTCTGCGTGATCCGGTTTTAAACGGAAAAAAATACATCCCCAAGGGCTATCTTCTGCGACTGCCGGCAACAAAACTCATCCGGCAGCGGGCGGGAAAAATGGGTACACGATTTTATCACTCCCGACAGATCCGAGATCACGTGTATACTGTACGAAAAAGGGATACCATCGGCTCCATCGGCCGAAGATTCGGGGTCTCCACCCGTGAGCTTATCCGGGCAAACAACCTGAACCACAAGGCAATGATCCGCATTGGCCAGAAACTTGTACTGCCCAAAGGAAAGACAGTAAAGAGATCAAAGAGAATTCCCATATTAAAGGATAAGGCAAAACGAAAACCTTAAAAAAAGCTCAGATCTCGGATATCGGAAGCGCTGTTCCCGGCTGAAGGTGTGGTTGACATATCCGGCCTGACACATTGCACACAGGAAGAACATGGACATCTCAAAAACCATAGCAGAGTTGAAAAAACGACCGGATTTTACCGACAACGTCGGCATGATCCTTATTCATAACGGTACGGTCCGCAACTGGTCACGCAAAGACCACCGCAGGGTCACGGCCCTGGAAACCACGGTGGATGAAGATCTGGTTGAACAACTCCGCCTGGAGTACAAGAAAAAACCGGGCATCTATGAAATCCTTATCGAGACCCGCTCCGGTCGTTTTCAACCCGGAGACGACCTGCTCTTCATTCTCGTAGCCGGGGATCTGCGTGAACATATCAAACCCGTCCTTAGCGAGCTCCTTGACCGGGTCAAGGCTGAAGCCATCAGTAAACGGGAAGTAACCTCTGATTGAAATTTTTAAAGATTTCCCGAGTCCGTGAGCGTTCATCCAAAAATGGAGACCCCCCATGCCCACCACAGCCAAACGACTGATTAAAAAATACAAACGGGGCAACACACTGCCCCATATCGTCACCCGGCTGGCCCAGCTTATCAACGATGAAGACTCGACCTTACGCGACTTTGAGGAAATTATCAGCCTGGATCCGGCCCTGGTAGGACGTTTGCTTACACTGGTCAACAGCTCCTATTACGGTCTGGTTCACAAGGTTGACTCCGTTTCCAGGGCCATTGCCCTGCTTGGCATGAAAAACCTGCACAATATTGCCGTTACCGATGCCCTGAAAGGAATGTTCCGTTCAAAGAAGCACAATGCGGCTTTTTCTCACGACCGTTTATGGATCCATTGTGCAGCCACCGGCATTTGCAGCAAGATGATTGCTGAACGTATTTTCTCCATCAATGGCGATGATGCCTATCTGGCAGGCATACTCCATGACATTGGGCTGATTGTCGAATGGCAGGGGGCTGAAAAAAAATTTCTAGAGGTTTACAGTCAACTTCAACCGGATGGACCGTCCATTGTTGAACTTGAACAGGAATATATTGGAACCGATCACTGTGAAATAGGCTATCTGCTGGCTGGAGAGTGGCAGATGTCGGAAAGTTTAAGTGAGGCCATCCGGGATCATCACACCGTAAACCAGGATATTGCTCCGGAATCACTCACCGGAATCCTGCAAATGAGTGAATATATTCTCAGCCAGCTGGACTTTACCATCAAAGACGACATTCCGGTTTTACTGCCCGAAGCTCTGACCCGACATATCCAGGAGAACGTGGATGAATATCAGGTCCTGGCAGAAGATCTTCCCGAAGAAATAGAACGGATTCGCAACCTTTACGGGAACTGAGGTAGATTATGGCATCCAAAGCACTCTTTTCCGACCTTGTCGACACGAGCAAAGAGCTGACGGCCCTGCTTGTTCACCTGAAACAGGAGACCGAAGGACTCCTGTTTTTTGTCTGCGACCGGCAGGAAAATCACCAGGCCTCGCGTGACTTCCCCCTGCAGGCCGAACAGGTAATGCAACGGATACGACAGCATCAACAGCAGGGGGCAGAGACTGTTGAAACATCCTTTACCCTTCAAGGATACACCTGTTTTCTGATTTCTTTACCCGACCCTGAACTCTCGCTGTTGACCATCGATCTCCATCCCGGCCACCCGACTCGACGCGTCCTTGACCTTGCAGTCCGTCTCTTCTTTGCCGGCAAGGAGATAAAAAAAACAGCCAATCGGCTGCGAATTCAAAAAAAACAGTTTGACCGCAAGGCAAGTGTCCTGGAAAAAAAATTCCAGGACATTATGGCTGAGAATGAACAGAACTATCTGAAAATACAGGAACAGCAGTTCAACTATTCAAAAACGCTGCAGGCGGAGATTGAGCAGCAGACCGCCGAACTTCGATCTGCCAAAAAAACGGCCGAGTCGGCCAATGTTGCCAAAAGTGAGTTTCTTGCCGCCATGAGCCATGAAATTCGAACCCCCATGAACGGTATCATCGGCTTTACGGACATGCTCCTTGATACCAGTCTTGATGACGAGCAGGTGGAATTTGCCCGCACTATTAAACGCAGTGCCGATGCCCTGCTCTCGCTCATTAATGATATCCTGGATTTTTCCAAAGTTGAAGCAGGAAAACTGGACCTCGAATGTATTGATTTTGACCCGGAAATCACAGCCCAGGATGTCTGTGATCTGGTTCGTCCAAAGGTTATCGGCCGCCCGATAGAGGTTCTGTGCCGAATAGATAACGCCCTGCCGGCCAAGGTCATGGGCGATCCCGGTCGCTATCGCCAGGTACTGGTCAATCTGATGGGCAACTCGGCAAAATTCACCAAAAAAGGTGAACTCGAACTGGCGGTCATGGTTGAAGATGAGGATGATGACGGGATTACCCTGCACGCAACCGTCCGTGATACCGGAATCGGGATAGCAAAAGACAAACTGGAATCCATCTTTGAGGCCTTTAAACAGGCGGATGGATCGACAACCCGTGAATACGGCGGCACCGGGCTGGGCTTGTCCATCTGCCGCCGCATCGCCGGGCTGATGGGCGGAAATGTCTGGGCAGAGAGCGACGGGAGCAACGGGTCTGTTTTCCATTTTACCGCCAGGATGAAAAAGGCAACCAAACCGGAAATTAAAAATTTCAAAAAAGTTTCCCTGACCGGCAAACGGATTCTCATTGTTGACGACAACGTCACCAATCTGAGCATCCTGCAACACATCCTTGAATCCGCCGGACTCAAGGTCACACCGGTGCAGGACAGCAGTCTGGTGCAAGAAATTGTCCAGCAGGCTGCACAGGAAAACACGATGTTTGATCTGGCAATCCTGGATATACAGATGCCCACACCCGACGGCTATGCCCTGGCCGGGATGCTGAAAAACGAACCGGGGATCACCGCCGCTATTCCGCTGCTGGCCTACACTTCTTCCACCGAACGGAATGCCAATCGCTGCAAAGAGGCCGGTTTTGACGCCTTTCTCACCAAACCAGCCCGACGGGAAATCCTGTTCAAGACCATGGAGAAACTACTGGCATCGCCGGAAGAAAGACATCTTCAGCAAAAAAAAGAAAAACTTATTACCCAGTATTCCGTCCGGGAAGAGATGAAACGCTCGGTGCGGATTCTGCTGGCCGAAGATAATCCCGTCAACCTGAAACTCGCGACCCTGATCCTGACAAAAGCCGGTTACAAAGTAGAGAGTGCTGGAAACGGCAGGGAAACCGTTGAACGGTTTACCAGCGCTCCCGACAATTTTGATCTTATTCTCATGGACATCCAGATGCCGGAGATGGACGGCCTTGAGGCAACAAAAGAACTCAGGGATCGCGGTTTCAATGACATTCCCATTGTCGCCATGACCGCCAATGCCATGAAAGGAGATCGTGAGATATGCATTGATGCCGGAATGAACGACTACATTACCAAGCCCATCAAACGTGAAATTGTTTTTGAAATCATCGAAAAGTGGATCAACCGGATAAAACTAAACGGATAGAAAAATGCTTACTCGTTTTCAGAACTGGGCCTTTGCCGAACACAGCAGTGAACCCAAATCGATGAGAATTCTGCGGACAGCGAACCGGATACTTCTAATTGTGGGCCATGTATTTTTTAAAACCGACATACCACTCCGGGCCTCGGCACTGACCTATTCCATAATCCTGTCACTGGTTCCCATGCTGGCCATGAGCACGGCGATTCTCAAGGGACTGGGCAATGAGAATGAGCTTAAAATCGCGGCCTACCGGTTGATTGACCAGCTTGATCCTTCCGGCGGCCAGCCGGTTAAAGAAGCCGGTACCGACATCCCGCCTGCGGAACAAAAAATTCAGACGCCAATCGAGACCCCGAAGGAAGGGACTGTGGTATCAATGACCGACCATCTGCGAAATGGGGTCGAGATGATCTTTGACTATGTCGACCGGACAAATTTTACGGCCCTTGGCGCCTTTGGTATCGTCGGCCTGCTCTTTGTCGTCCTCTTGATGTTAAACAATATTGAGATAACGATGAACGCCATCTGGCACAGCAGAAAAAACCGCCCTCTCGGCCGTAAAATTATGGACTATCTTGCCCTGCTTATCCTGCTTCCCATCTCGCTCAACGTTGCCTTTGCCGGAGATGCCATTCTGCAGAGCGAAAAGATGATGGGCTATATCACCACGGTCATTCCCTCGGCCTGGCTGGTAAAGATGCTCTTTAAAGGGCTGCCCTTTCTTTTCATCGTCGGCAGCCTCACGTTTATGTATCAATTCTTTCCCTATGCCAAAGTCAAGACCTATGCTGCCTTTACCGGAGCCCTGTTTTCAGCCCTCTGCTGGTTTATTGTCCAGCAATTCTATATTACCCTCCAGATCGGAGTATCCAAATACAATGCCATTTACGGCTCCTTTGCGACAATCCCCCTCTTTCTGGTCTGGCTCCATCTAGGCTGGATGTTCCTCCTCCTTGGTGCGGCTCTGGCCTACGCCGTCCAGAACAGGAACAGCTATCACCCTTTAACCGACAATGCTCTGACCCCGCAACGTCGACTGCAACTCACCTTTGATATTCTGCAAACCGTCTACGATGACTTTAACAGACAACAGCCCACCAGCATGGAGCGACTCAGTCGAGCACTGCCTGCAGAATCAATGTCGGACCTGAATGCGCTTTGCGAAAGTCTTATTGCAGGAGGATTACTCCGCCGGGTAGAAGGAAATTCCGAACTGGTAATGACTCCGGCACTCCCCATGGACCAGCTTGAAACAAAGACGATTCTGGAACAGGTACTGGGTAAAGACATACTCCATTCAAAAGGCGGCCTTTTTGCCGATACGGTTATCAGTGCCGCCGCCTCAGGTGTGCCAAGACCGACCTTTTCCATCCACAGTCAGGGAGACACCCATGCTCCAGACCAATGAACGAATCATAGACACCCTGCTGGGAAAAAATAATATTCTGGTTATCATCCCCCATGCTCACCCTGAGCGAAAAACCGATGAAGCGTCTCCCATGGCAATCCTCGGCCGCAGCCTGGCGGCACACCTTCAATGCTACACCGTTATCAATACAAAGTATAAACAGTCTATCCTCGACATGGCCGATGTCCGGGCCGTCCGCAAAAGAAAAAAAGTAACCAATGATTTCCTGGCCAGGATCAAGCAGTTCAAGGACGAGATCAGTGAAAATAATTTACTCCCTCTGGTTCTCATCCTGCAGCAGAGAACGGATTCTGCGCAGCAACAGGCAGATCTGCTTTTCGGATACGGACAGGGCGAGCGGGGCCGTGAGGACAGACCGCACCGGCCGACCATTTCCCCCACCCTGCTCTCAAGAATCCGGGTTGCCGCTGAGGATCAAGAGTTCAGCACGGAAATTGCCGCTACCGCCTCGGACTTGTGCGGCCGGGAATCGTACAGCTTAAACCAACTGTTTCGACAAAAAAATTATGTGGATGGGTTCTATGACCCTGCAGTCCGCTCAATCATACTGACCATTGCCCCGCATCTGGTAAACGACAGGCAACAGGCCGAAGAGACGGCTCAACGACTGACGAATGTTCTCTTGGAGTTTTCCGACTCCATGTCTCTGGTCCGACGAATTGCCATGAGCACCATTGATACGGTCAGCAGTCAGGATATGCGCTATATTTTTCGTGTCCACGGAGATACTCCGTATAATGACATGATCCGCGAAACCTATATTGACGAGCTGTCCAGATCCATCAAACGAAACGGTCTGCTCCACCCCCTTGTTCTGCTGCAGAAAAGAGACGGCAGGTACAAAATCCTCTGCGGCTTTCGCAGGTTTCAGGCAATCAGGCGGTTGGACTGGAAATGGGTCGAGGCAAAGGCCTTTAATGAAGAGGACTTTACCACCGAAGACTTTTTTAATATCTCCCTTGCAGAAAACACCAAACGAAGAAATTTAAATCCAATTGAAATCGGCAACTTTCTTGAATCGGCAAGCAGGGATATGGACCTCAACAACACCCGCCTTGCCGAACAGTTCGGCGAAACATTGGGTATTGGAAAACCAGGAAAGAAAGTCTCGCAATCCACCATTCATAAGTACAGAAAGCTCAACCAAATCAGGGAACGGGGTGAGTCCATCGAAATAATTTCCGATGTGCTCAACGACAGGCTGCAGTTCACTGTTGCCGCAGAGGTGCTGGCTCCGATCAAAAATCCCGTCGACCGTGACAACCTCTACCTGGAGGTGATCAAGCCGCTTGCCCCGACACGCCCCCAGCTGCTGCAGATCATAAAATTGCTGGCCGCTGTTCACCCGCAACCGACCCAAGCCATCGCGAAGACATCCGTAAAGCACGCCCTGGAAAAGGCCTGTGAAGCAAAGCAGAAGGCGGGTACATTTATCCGCCTTCTGCAGCAACAAAAGGGAGGTCAAGGCCGAATAAAAAAAAGAGCCTTCAACGAACACATTGATAAAGTGCGAAAAGATATTTTCGGCAAAAAGGCAAGCAGACAGGACTTCAATATACTACCGGCCGGCAAAACAGGCAAAAGCGGGGTCACCCTGTCGGTCCGCCTGAGAGAACAGGACATTGCTCAGACAATCGAAAATCTCAAATTCCTGCTGAACAACAGAGAACAGCTTGACGAGTTATTCAAACTCCTCAAGTGATATCCCGCCGAACAGGCCTGCAACACATGGTTTTTAGAACAGCACTCTACAGCCGTCTTTCGACCTGGAATAGTTTCATTTTCTCCAAGGACATCTATTTTTCGCATGCGAAAAATGGAACACATCTTGCTGTTTATTCAGCAATTCTCATTTTCACAATCCACTTTTTTTGCCTTATTCCCGTCCACGCACAAGGGGGTGAGAACAGCCTGAACCTGATAAGCGAGATTACACGCCTTGCCCAACAGGGCGATCCTGAAGCCCAGTTCAGTCTGGCCCTCATGTATGGAGAGGGGCGAACCATGCCCCATGATGTACAAAAAAACGTGTACTGGCTGACCAAAGCGGCACAGCAGAACCTACCGGCCGCCTGCCTCTACCTTGGGATAAAATTTGAATTCGGCAACGGCGTTCAACAGGATAAGAAACAGGCTAGCTTGCTGTATGAAAAGACCGCGCTTCAGGGCTGGCCCATGGCCCAGTATTTACTGGCCATGCTCCTGCTTGATGAGGAAACCTTAGAAAACAACCGGATAAATGCAGGGGCATGGCTGAAGCTGGCAAGCCGGCAGGACTATCCCCGGGCCGAAGAAAAATACCTGGAAATAGAACGGACGCTAACGGCACAGGAAAGGACTCTGCTCATCAGGCGTTATGAACACTATGCAGGACGGATAAAAAACAGACCTTCCGGAACAAATTAAAAAGAATTTTTCTTCAGGCTCCAGAAATCAGGATGGAGCATGGCGAGAAACGGGATCAACTCCAGCCTGCCGACCACCATATTGAGAATAAAAATACCCTTGGTCAAAGGGGACAGCCCGCCAAAGCTGCCCATGGGGCCGATCTCACCGAAACCAGGCCCTATATTACCGATGGTTGCGGCAGTTCCCACCAGACCGATGGCCGCATCTTCCTCTATGATTGTTACCGCCAGGGCGGAACAGGCTGTCAGAATCAAATAGAAGAGAAGGAAGCCAAGGATCTGCCGCTGCACATCTCCATCCACGGTTTTACGATCTATTTTGATCGGCAGAACCGCCCTTGGATGGACAATCTGGGTTATTTCACGTTTAAGGTACTTAAACCCGAATAGCACCCGGATCACCTTAACCCCACCACCTGCTGACCCAGCGCATCCTCCTACCAGCATTGTCGTAAATATAATGGTTTGTGCAGCAACGCTCCACAATGCAAAATCAGCTGAAGAAAACCCGGTAGTTGTAAGGATTGAAACAACCTGAAACAGGCTGTCGCGAAGAGAAGTCAGTGATTCCCCTACCCCTCCTGCAGCAAGGGCAAACCAGAGACATCCAGAGCACAACACCACGATCACACTGTAAAAACGAAATTCCTCGCTGCTCACCATGGCAAGAGGCTTTCGCTGTATAAAAAGGCGATACTGAAGAGCAAAGTTGCTACCGGCCAGAAACATGAATCCGGTGATAATCCAGACCACAGCTGAATTCTCATATCCCATAATAGACTGGGGATTGGGTGAAAATCCGCCTGCAGCCATGGTGGCAAAGGCGTTACAGACTGCATCAAAAAGAGGCATTCCGGCACCGACCAGCAGAATCACTTCCAGCACGGTCAGGAACACGTAGACCAGCCACAGGGCCTTGGCCGTATGGGTGATGCGCGGCGTTACCTTTTCCTCGGTCGGCCCCGGGGCCTCGGCAAAAAACATCTGGCGGCCTGCCACCGCAAACTGGGGCAGAAGGGCGACAAATAAAACAATTATTCCCATACCACCCAACCATTGACTGAGGCCGCGCCAGAAAAAGAAAACTTTCGGGTAGAGGGAAAAATCGATCAGAATGGTTGCGCCGGTAGTCGTAATTCCGGACATGGACTCAAAATAGGCATCAAGGGGACTGAGGCCATAAAACAGATAGGGTATGGCCCCCATTGCTGCGGTAACGACCCAGGCCAGGGAAACTATCAGCAGGCCTTCATTACGTTTGAGATCATCAAAATTCCGGGAGAATCCACCATATTTCTGAAAAAGCAACCCAAGGGTAACTGAAGTTAACGAAGCGGTAATAAAAGGAATGATCGATGTATACTCTTGCTCAAGAACAGCAACGGCTATAGGCGAGAGCATTATTATGCCGAAGGCGACCAGAATGATCCCCAGGGCATTCAAGATAGTGGCTATCTTCATCTGGTAAAGAGTTTTTTGACGGCCTCGGCATCCTCTGCCATGGTGAAGATCTTCACCTGATCTCCGGCCTGAATAACGGTGTCTCCATATGGAATAATAAGGCGTCGTCCTCGTTTAACCACACCGATAACCGCTTTAACATCAAACTTCAAATCAATCACTCTGGTCTCCGGGAAGTCGTCTGGCAGAGTCAGGCGCAGAACTTCGCCCTGCCCGCCTTCCACCAGGGCCAGGATATCCACATCACGGGCCTGCACCCGGTTGAGCAGCTCGGTAAGGGCGGATTTTCTGGGAGAGACCACTACATCAATACCGACCCGCTCAAAAAGCTGGGCGGTTCGGGCATTACTGACTCTGGTTATGATTCGCCGATCTGATCCGAGTTGTTTGACAAGGAGAGAACAGAGCAGATTCTTTTCATCATTGTTGGTGATGCAGACAATAACGCCGGCATCGCCGACGTATTCCCCCTCAAGCAATTCCAGGTCGGTCCCGTCTCCATGCAGGATAAGACTTTTTTTGAGTTTATCGGCAAGAAAAACACACCTGTCCTTATCGTGTTCAATGAGCTTCACCTTTATTCCGGCCTGCTCAAGTTTCTGGGCCAGCATGAAGCCAACGCTGCCGCCGCCGATGAGGACTGCCGTCTTAATGCTGTTGCTTGTCTGAAAGATGCTCCCGGCCAGATTGTCAAGTGCGGTGCCGGTACCCATGATTATCACCTTGTCATCAACCTGGATTACGGTTGAGCCGTCCGGGATAAAAAGATTATGATCGCGGGTGATACCGACAATAAGGACATCCTTTGGAAAGGCGCAATCCATAACCCTGGTGTCGCGCAGCTTGGAATCCTCTTTTATCCGGTACTCAAACAGCTTTGCCCGGCCTTCGGCAAAGTATTCCACATCAACGGCGTCAGGTACGGATATAATACGAAAGATATCCTGGGTAAGCAGTTGTTCCGGCCAGATGATGGTATCAATATCGTAGCGAGTCTGATACCGATTCTGTTTTGGTGAAGAAAGATTCCGGTACAACTCCATGGTGCGGACGAAACAGATAGTTTCAATGTCGACAATCTTTTTTACGGTCCAGCAGGCAACGATATTGGCTTCCTCAAGACCGGAGCAGGCGATGAACAGCCCGCATTTTTTCATATCAGCCTGTTCCAGGGCATCAACATCGGCACCGCTGCCACTGATGAAACTGATATCAAGACTGTTGAATTTCTCAGGCAATTTTTCCAGGTCGTCAATCAGGGTAACACTGTGTTCCTGATACAACCTCAGTGCTATCATATAACCGAGCTCAGTTGCTCCATATATCAAGAGATTCATGCAATATTCCTTTCTGCTGCAAAGACTTCAGATTATTTCCCAAAGAGGATGCAAAAAATATGCTGATCCGGAAGACTGGAAATGATCGCATACGGTCCCTCAACAACCAAAAAGCAGATAGAGCAGTTCCCGAAAACGGAAAATGCTCTATCTGCTTTTTTCTGAGAGGTACTTTACCTGAAAATTGCGTACAGGTAAAGAAACTGTTTTGTTATTTCATCAGGCTTGGAGCCAGGGTCGGCGTTCCTGCCGGCGATGTCTCTGCTCAAGATCGTCGGAAACGGTCGGTTGCAGGTGGTCGCCGTTGTCGGTGCCGCTCCAGTCCGACCCCGGAAGGTCGGATGGCTGGAAGAAAGAGCATTTTTTTGGGGGGGGAGGCTTATTCAGGCTGGAGGGATATGATGTTCCGGGCCATGCAGGCAACTTGAGAACATCATTGAACGGTCGCCGGCCATTTGCGATGATTCAAAGATCAAAACCATCATTTTCCACCGGAGATCAGCAGCAGCCATCGCTTCCAGTCAGCCAGCATGCCGGCTTCAACAGCACGGGCCGTCAATACCAAGCAGTTCGTTTATAACGCCCCGCACACATCCCTCGCCGGCCTCGACCGAGATTGCTCCTGCGGGACAGTTGCGCATGCAGGCGCCGCATTCCATACACAAATTTCTTGCCGCCATTACTGCTTTTTCCTTCTCGACCACAAAAACCCCGTGGGGGCAGACCACAGTACACATACCGCAGCCGATGCACTTTTCCTGGTCACATTCCAGGGTGACCACATCTTCCAGATACCGAAGTTCAACCATTGCTTTCTCCCCTTAACCCAACCATAAGGCTATGGCAAAAAAAACGATCCCAAGCACAAGGCCGACAAACTGGGCCGGCATGGCCCGCAACATTTCTTTTCGCACCCCGTTGAGCGAGGTAAACGTCGAGGCCCCGGTAAAAGCCATCCCCAGCCACGAAGAAACCGCCACAGTGATAAACAGCCAGGACAGCCGTTCCAGCATGGAATAGCCCATAGTGCCCACACCGGAGACAAAGAAAAGAAAAGAAAAAACCACCAGACCGGCAATCGCTCCTTTAAGGCTGAAGGCTTTTCCCGGAATCCAGGGCAGCAGTAAGGGCGTCACAATATTTCCGGCAACAATCCCGGCCAGCACGGCAATGACCGACGGCAGACCGTGGGTCAAGGCCGCCTGGACAAAGGGGCCTCGCCCTGCAAACCCGGCAACCAGCGTAAAGAGCAGCATAAGCGGAAACCCCTGTTGCAGCCCCTGCATAAGCTCCACCGGCACCAGAACCAATCGTTCCATAAACGGGAACTTTTTAATTCGCATTTCGGGGGTTGCCCGGCAGCCGTCATCCAGATATGCGGGCAGATCATCCATCAGAACCGGACCATACGCAACCCTGAAGCCGGCATATTTTTTTATCTCAAAGGCGGCAAGACCCGGGGCACCGAGCTGGGGTACGATCAATTTTCGGTGCCTGACTACCTGACCCAGGCGCGAGGATTCGATACGATCGAGCAGTTCTTCAGTGCCAAACGTTCCCTTGCCCGCAGCGCACCAGACGTTAATTCCCTTTGTGTCGAGCACAAGAATCCAGACATGACGGCCAGCCAGAGTCCGGCGGAGCAGATCAAAGGTCAGTTTATAGTTTGCGGTCACCAGAACCGGACTGTCGCACCCGGGATCCCCCAGGGCATAGAGGCCGGGCTCAACCGTGAAATGATCACGACCGATATTCCAGCGCACCAGATAATGGCTGCGGATCTCTTTCCGGGTAAGTTCCGAGGCCGTTTGAGGTACCAGCCCAACGGTTGTGGCAACCGTGCCGCAGACAAATGGCTGGTCGGCTGAAGGAAGATGGAACTCCCCGGCCCCGGCCGGTACTTCCTTGGCCATGGGCAGGATCATTGTTGGAAAAGTGCCGTTTGCCGGGGCATTCATAGCGGCTTACTTCCTTTCAAATCAGCTAAAGGCTGGAGCGGCACAGCCTGTTCCGGAGTTGTGCTTGCCTCACCGCAACCGCAGGCTGAAGCATCGGTTTCATTATGGGCATGATCATGGTGAAGATGGACGTGGCCATGGTCATGGCTGCAGGAGTCGGAAGAGCAGCCGCAGCCCTCGCCCTTGCCGAACCATCCTCTCCCGATAGCGTACAACGGCCTTATAGAGAGAACAAGGAGCAGCAGAGTTGCCGCGGTCATCAGCTGGTCGGGCAGCACTTCAGCCGCATGTCCGACCACGGCTACTGCGGAAATCCCCAAACCGAGGTAGATGGCATCGACAGCAAGCCCGCAGAGTACGCTGATAACGGCAATTGAGGTTAAATATAAAAGCGTTGCCCGTTTACCGAGCAAACCAACCAGCACCGACAATGAGGTTGCGTTCGTGGCCGGACCGACCAGGAGAAAGACCAGGGCTGTTCCCGGACTGACCCCTTTCATGATAAAGGCGGCGGCAATGGGTGTTGATGCGGTAGCACAGATATACAGAGGAATACCAAAGGCCAGCATCAACAGCATTGAGGAGAGACCGCCCCCCAGGTACCGGGAAATCACATCATCGGGGACCAGCACCGTGATAACCCCGGCCAGCAGGATACCGACAAAAAACCAGCCGGCAAGATCGGCCCAGAGGTCGGTAGCCGCATATCTCAGGCCAACCCAGGACTTATGAAGAAAACTGTGATGTCTCTTATGCTCTTCCGGCGGACAGTCCACCCCGTCACAGCAGTTGTCAATTGGACAGCTCAAGTCGGGTGTCGCCCGATTTTCAGTATCAGGTGGATTAAAAATATTTTCTGCTATGCCGGCTACAAAAGCGGAAATAAAGGCGGAAACGGGCCGGGCAATAGTCATGATTGGATCAAGCAGAGCCCAGGTAATGGAAATGGAATCCACGCCTGATTCCGGAGTGGAGATCAAAAAGGCCGTGGTGGCACCGTTATTGGCCCCCTGTTTTTTCAAAGAAGCGGCAGCAGGCAGGACCCCGCAGGAGCAAAGCGGGATCGGGATCCCCAGCAGGGCGGCCTTGAAGACCGAGCTGAAACGACCGGTTCCCAGATGGCTTGCCACATAAGCCGGGGATAAAAAAACCTTCAGCAGCCCCCCGACCAGCAGGCCGAAGAGAATATATATCGAGGCCTGCTGGAGAAGATCCCACGAGGCCAGCAGAATGTTGTATAAAAAAGTCATCATGATCTCAAGAGACACTCCCCCCACGTCCAGGCCAATACATTACAACCAACAGAAGCAACAAGAGTTTAAGCTTATGGCCACCTTATACTGAAGCCGAAATCTCCAGCTCCACTTACTCTTCCTGCAGATGTTCCAGAGCCAGACGAATTAAGGCACGGACATGATCATCATCCAGGCGATAATACAGTACAGGCCCCTCACGTCGGTTCGCAACCAGATGCAGTCCTCTGAGCTGACGCAACTGGTGACTGACTGCAGATTCGGTTACCCCAATAAACTGCGCCAGATCGCAGACACACATCTCTTCCCGATCCAGGGCCCACAAAATCCGCAGCCGGTTGGGATCTCCCATGGCTTTAAACAAGGTGGCGAGTTTCTCGTTTTCCCTGGAGGCAAGGGCAGCCTCATGAGCAGCATCAACACGCTCCTGATGAATACAGCGACACCGGCACTGCTCCCCCTGTACAATAACTATTCTTCTTTTTTTCATTTTCTCACATATGATCAATTGTTCACATGAATAAACAAGAATCAACTTTCTGTCAACTCTTCTCTCTACTTTCCACTCTATTTTTAAGGAGACGGTTACATCATAAATTTCCATTTTAAAAAAATCGACAATTAAAAATCCCCTACCAGGGGCCTGAAAAAAAGAATAGAGCGGTCCGCTCTATAACAGTCTTGACAAAAAACAGTGAAAGACAAAAAACACGGAACAACGAAACCGATCTCAAGAAACCACCGTTTTTTTCATAAGAAACCCTCTCAATCCGGGGCCGGGGAAGCCAATCCTTACGACTAACTTTTTATGATCTCGGCAAATAAAAAAACCATTGCGCTGCAACATTTTCCGTCAAACATGTCGTTTTTCTGCTACAAATACCACGGAGTGCACTTGTTTTTTTCATCATACTTTGTCATATTGTCACCTAAAAGTCTATTTTTGAGAACTTTTAACTCAGGGGTCTGCTTCCTGCAGACGTCACTTAGAGTTGAAAAAACACAGAGCAATATCTTTAGTGTCACAACGGCAGAGACGGGTTCCCGGATTTTTCAGGAGAGCCATCGACGATTAAACGTATTTTCTTATGGGAGGGAAACGGGAAATATGCGTTTACAGTTGGAGTCGGTAACGACACGAAACCAAGGCGACTCCTCTTTTTTACCCTGCAGGATGGTTGCCGGTTAAAGAACAGAAACGTACCATCTTGTTCAAAACAAAAAAGCAAGCGAAAAGATAAGATTAAAAAAGGAGAGGAAATGAAGATTAAAAACATTCTGATTGGAACCACCGTGGCGATCGGGGTCTGCGGCCTCGCTCAAGTCGGTTTTGCAGAAAGTGCTTTCCATGACACGCATGTTCATGGAGCAAAAGGGGATCTTGGCCTGGGTTGCTGGGACTGTCACCCATCCACAGGGGGCCCCGGAATGCAGACGCCTCCCCCGGAAGTCTGCATTCCCTGTCACAGTCCGGACGGAGCTTTTGACGGATTGAACGACCCTGATATCGGTGCCTACCAACGATCTAACTGGTCAACTGCCGATGGCGATGTTTCAAAAATCTATGATGCCGACGGCAAACTGCGGCCTGGAAAAGAAAACTGGTGCCTTGGTTGTCATGACGACGGGCATTCTGTAGTTCGGGGCGTTCAGGCTTCAAATATTGCGGGTATGACTTTAACCGGAAGCTGGCAGTCGCCCCAGGGTGTTGTCGATACCGGTCTGGCAGGAGTGGAAAACCTGATCGACGGTGACATCGCCACCGGCAATGATGCCGGCACCCTCAAAGAACTGATCTTTGACCTGGGCAGCGAAACCAACGTCACCCATATAAGGTTGTATAACTCAGGTTCAAGAAAATATCGAATGGAAGTCTGGGCCAGTAATGACCTCAACGAGTGGACCAGGGTTCAATGGGGTCGCAAAATCATGGCGGCCAAACCCTTCTGGGATATACTCCCGGCCCAGCAATGGTTTGAAACCAGACTGGATAAATTCGGCTCTTTTCGCTACATCAAGCTGATCAAAGAGGTGGAGAAAGAGGTCATAGCCGGTGCCCTGCGTGAATTTCAGTATAAAGCGGATATTTCCTACGGCTACAATGTAAACGGCCACAAGATTACCTGCGACAACTGTCATGATACAAGCAGCATGCACATTGACGGTATTGCCAGAACCTACAAGGCCGAACTGAACAACTATGCCGAAGGCTACCGTTTTGCAGACATGGTTCTGGACTCCGGTGAGGTTGTGCCGGCCCTTGAAATCCCCAGGGTCGGAACCAACTGGCAGGAAACTCCGCGGACCGACAACGACTTTGCCCTCTGCTTCAGCTGCCATAATAAATATGATCTCCTGGGCGACGCATACGGCGAAGGTGATTTCATGAAGAATCCGCTGAAGACCAACTTCAGAGATGATGACAAGGTAGACGAAAACGGCAATGTCACCAATGCCCATCTCCGCCACCTGCGCGGCCGTGGACCCTACGGCAATTCCGCCGACTGGGATTCGGACTGGGACGGCATTCCCGATTCACCGCAGAGCTGCCCCGCCTGTCATAACGTGCACGGGTCACCAAACCCGGTCATGACCAGGCATGGCGAGCTGGTCAGCACTCCTGGTACCCTGGACCGGGTTCCCATGTTCAACTTCCAATACAAAAATATTGACGGCGACGTAGACCCCAACCTTGCGGACACCATGGCCAGCACCGGCGGAGAGACTCAATTTTTCAGGGCCGGACCGGCCAAGATTGAACGAAACAACACCTGCAGGATGTGCCACAATGACAGGAAGTCATTTAACCGTACCCCCACATCCGTTCCCCTCCCTCAAATGGGACCGCAATAACAGCAAGTAGTTGGATAAAAAAAAGACGAGGTGGATGATCCGCCTCGTCTTTTTTATTGATACGATTGCTTACTGTTCAGCAGGCACACCCGTTAAAAAAATACCTGTTCCTCCCGGCAACCGGTTCAGCTATAAACAGGTAATCCGGCCCGCCGGTTCAAGATTCCCAACTCTTTAAACTCCACCCGCAGATTATTCTCATATCTTCTTACAGGAAGCATTCCGCCAACAGGTGGGATCGGAAGCCAGGTAATCGCCGGTGAGCTGGTAAGCCGCCCCCCTGCAGCCGTAGCACTCGCCCGCCTTCTCACAGCTGCGACACTCTCCCTTTATCATCTCCCGGTAATTTTTCAGATTGTTGACAACCTCGCTGTTTTTAAGAATATCGGCAAGCGGAGTGTTGCGGATATTATCCAGCGCAATCGTAACCCCTACACAGGGCATGACATCACCGGTTGCGGTAACCACACAGGAAACCTGATGCCGCATGCATTTATTCCCCACCAGCGGCGGCTGTGGTTCCCAGCGGCGGCCGAACTCTTCCTGGTCTATTGCCGAGAGTTGAGTGAACAAGGTCTTTAGATCCTGAGATTCAACCGTCAGCCATGCATTTTCAACTGCGTTGGCCTGGGGCGTAATAACTTCAAAATAAGGTTCAATTTTTTCCTGTCGCAGCCACTGCCACATTGCAGGCAGCTCACCGATATTCTGCCGGCAGATCACAGTGCTGATGGCCAGAAACAACGCATCAGAGGGGTAGCCCGCCTTCTGCAGGACGGTGAGCGCATTAGAAATTATTTGAAATGCACCTTTTTTACCGGCCAGCCGGTCCTGCAGCTCTTCATCGCGTGAATTCATCTTTAAAACCACCCGTACCCGCTCCCGGGCAAGCACTGCGGCAAGCGCGTCATCAATACCACTGCCGTTGGTAAACATTTCAATCTCAAGTCCTTCACTGCTGAGGAAGTGCAACATTTCCACAAGGTGCGGATAAATACTGGGCTCGCCACCGAGAATAATTATCTTGCGAGCGCCCAATGCCTTGGCCTGCAGGATGACATCCTTGATTTCCGCCCGGGAAAGTTCACTTGCACATTCACTTTTGTCGGCGACATAACAGTACGAACAGCGAAAATTACAGATCCGGCTGAACTCGATCTCCATGGACAGCAACCGGTCGGCGGCCACGGCTTCTTTGATTTCCGCTTCAGTGAACTCAAGATTATATATCTGCATCGCGTTAATATTCTTCCAGATCCTTAAAGTTGTTCATACGTTCCCAGCGCTCGACTTCGCGCTGGTAGCGGCCTTCCCAGCCATATTTTTTCATGACCCTTTTATAGTGTATTTTCAAAAAGGGTTTAAAGACAAACCGCCATATAGAGGTCCACACCTTCCCCTGACTGCGGGCGGCGGCCGGAGGATTCCACCAGCCAAGCACTATCTGGCGCTGGTACCAGAACTGGTACTGGAGTTCTTCGGAATCCAGGTACTTTGTCCGTACATTGGCCCAGAGCCCATTATATTTTTTCAAATCGTTTGTATTGGTGACCAGACCGTCGGCAATGAGTTGCTCCCGCATCCCCGTTTTCGGGTAGGGGGTGAGAATCTGGCAGTAGGCCGCGTCGGCACTGATACTCTTAAAAAACTCATAATTTTCCCTGATGGATTCCTCGTCATCGTCCGGAAAACCAAAAATCAGACCGCCAATGACCATCATTCCATATTTATGACAATTTTCAATTGCCTTCCGGGAAGCAGCCACAATATCGCCCTTACCGGCAACGCTCAAATTTCTTTTTGAGCCATTTTCAATACCGAGGAAAACGGACCTGAACCCGGCCCGGGCCATTTTGGCGACCATCTCCTCATTCTGAGCCATGGAGATACAGTCGGCCTGAACGACAATATTAAGTTTTTTATACCCCCGGGCGATAATAGCATCACAGAGTTCCATGACACGCCTGGGGTTCAACACCATATTATCATCGGTAATAAACACCCATCGGACTTTTCTTGTATAATAAATATCGTCAAGATCTTCGAGAACCCGGCTGATGGGATAGGTCCGGAAGGTCCGGCCGTACATATGCTTCATACTGCAAAAATTACAGGAGCGGGTACATCCGCGCGAGGTCTCCAAAAGCTCAATCTTTGAATTAACGATATGGTAGCCCCAGGTCAAGCGGCGTTTGTCCCGGATCGGCAGCTTAAGGGTTGCAAGATCAAGATTCTCCGCCCTTGGATTATGGACGAACTTCCCATTTTTTTTGTATGAAAGACCAGCTATTGTGCCGACGTCGTCACTTCCGGCCATTGCATTGACCAAGCGCCTGCAGGCCTCTTCCCCTTCGCCGCGAATCATAAAATCAATCCACTGTTCCTCCCGGGAATCGGCAATTTCCTCATGCATTAAAGTGGCATGATATCCGCCGATAACGATTTTCACCTCGGGCTGAAGCTCTTTGATCAGGTGGGCAATGCGGACGCAGGTATCATACTGCCAGGCCATGGCCGAAAGACCGATCAAATCCGGCTTGATCCTGCCGATAATCCGGGTCAGATATTTTTTAATTGAGCGGCGTTTTCGGATCAGATCAACCAGGTACACCTCATGTTCCGGATCTATGTTGCCGCCGACAGAGGCGATGCCGTGATTAGGCAGGTGGAATGCCGATTCATGAATAATGATAGGAACCACATCCGGCATGGATATCAAAAGGACTTTCATAGCACGCTCTCTGACTATACTAATGGTTCTCTCTTCTGCTGATCGCTTGTCATAAAGGGTTCGGACTCGATCTGCATCGTCAACGCCTGCCTGATCCGGCTTTCCAGTTCACTCAAAGTGAGCTTCTGCCCTTCCAGTTCAATCCGATCAACTATTTCCAGGGAAATGGTATTATCCATCCAAGTGGTAAACAAAAACTTTCCCGGGGTAAAGAGTTTTTCAGTTCCGGCAAGATGTACAACATAGACTGGAACCCTGCACAACCGGGCGATTTTCAAGGCTCCCCGGTTCAAAGATCCGACTTTTCCGTCCCGACTTCTGGTTCCTTCGGGGAAGACAAAAAGATTCCCGCCTGCGGTTAGATATTCCTCCATCCGTTCTACCTGATCAATCATCATCTGAGAAAATTCTCCATCTCCATCGGCAGGAAAATACCCGGCATTTCGAATAAGCCAGCCAAAAATCGGCACCTTGAAAAATTTCGTTTTGACAATAGTCTTCTGGCGTTCCAACAGTGAAATCAGCAGGATAGGATCCAGATAGGACAGATGATTACAGACAATAACCGAGGATTTGATCTCAGCAATCCGTTCATCTATCCGCCAGTGGTGACGGGGTGCAATCGCGCGGACAAGTCGAAAAAATCCCCGGTAAAAGAGACTCGTCAACCGCTGAAAAGCGAGTTCACGCTCCCTGGAAAACAGGTAGGCTCCCAGATACCTGAAAGAAAATAAAAAGACAAAACCAAGGGTAAAGTAGGTCCAGCAGGTGAGGGTGACCACGACGTCACTCAGCCACCTGCCGAATCGAATCAGGGTAGAATTACGCGACTGCTTTCCGGCCATTTTGAAGAAGCAGGCAGGTGTTGACCCCGCCAAAGGCAAAATTCTGGATTGCAGCGATGTTGATGTTTTTACCGGTCAGCTCCCGGACATGATTGAGCATGGTGCAGCGGGGATCAACATTATCAAGGTTCAGGGTAGGCGCAACAAACCCCTGTTCCATCATATAGAGCATCAGGGTAAGTTCTATTACTCCACAGGTGCCCATGGTATGTCCCATATAACTCTTTAAACCGATAACCAGCGGATCATTACCATAGACCGCATCAATAGCCTGGGCCTCGATCACATCCCCCATCTTGGTGGCAGTAGCATGGGCACTGACCACGTCAACCTGTTTCGGGGTAATTCCGGCATCCTTTAAGGCCAGCCGCAGGGTTGTGGTTATGCCTTCCAGGTTGGGCAGGATAAGGTCGCCGCCGTTGTTGTTGCAACCAAAGCCGATAACCTCTGCCAGGATATTTGCCCCTCGCCTTTTTGCGGATTCATATTCCTCAAGCAGGACCGCGCCGCCACCCTCGCCCACCACCAGTCCGTCACGTTTTGTATCAAAGGGCCGGGGTGTACACTCGGGTCGGTCATTAAAATCGACCGAGCAGGCCAGCAGATTATCAAAGACAGCGACCGTGGTGGTGTCATATTCATCGGCCCCACCGCAGATCATGGCATCCTGCATGCCGTATTTCACCATTTCATAACCAAAACCGATGGCCTGACTGGAGGTAGTACAGGCGGTTGATGAGGCAATGACTCTACCGGTAATGCCGAACATCCGGGTTATGTTCACCGCCGTGGTATGGACCATGGAACGGAGATAATCCACCGCGCCGATGGAAGAAAATTCTTCTTCCAGATTATTGAAAAAGGTCTTGTAAATATTGCGCTGCACGGTCGGGCTGCCGTGGGTGGAGCCAAAGGCAACCCCAAGCCTGCCCGAGGTTATGAACTCCTGATCAAGGCCCGACTGCTCTAAGACATCCTTTGCCACCTGACAGGCATAGAATGCAACCGGTCCCATGGTTTTGGTGTACTGCCTTTTGAAGCCATACTCTATCGGGTAATCCACTGTACCAAACACGCGGGAATGGATATGACCGGTCAACAACCCGTCATCACGCAGGGGTTTGACCCCGGATTTTCCCAGGTTGAGTGCGGCTACGATGTCCTCTTTGGCATAACCGATCGGGGTAATGGCGGAACAGGCGGTAATGACGACTCGTCGTTTCATGGAGAGACAGGTACGTGTTAACTCTGGTGGGATGATTGAATCTGCTCAATATAATCAAGAATATCGTTGATGGTCCGAATCCCCATGGCCTTTTCTTTTTCTTCCCGGGAAAGTGAAAAACCGAGCATGAGTTCAATCTTTCCGAGCAGCTCAATTGCGTCGATACTGTCAAAACCGTGATCATCACGGAGATTGTCGTCCAGCCCCGGATCCTCGAATTCAAAGTCTTCAGTCAGGACCGTAAGTATTTTTTCTTGTAATTCTTCTCTGGTCATAGCGGGATACGGGGAACGAGGTCGTTCTTAAAGCAGCAGGTTATTTCTTGTCAACGGACAAGACCGGATAGTACACATTTTTTCTCGAAATTAACACCCAAATAATTCCGCCTCGCAGACAAATACCGTGCCATTGAGCACGGCCTGTATTTCAAAAATGGGAATTGCAGAAAAAAGATACTTACGTATGAAAGTCAGCCTGCCCACTTTCAGGGATACCATCACTTGACATTGGCCATTCAGGGACATTTTTAAGATGTATTGTGGCGATGGCGGTGACCTGAAATTCATGGTCCAGCCATGCTGGCGTATCAGAGACTGATCTTTACCGAGGCCTCCTGACCGGCGGCCTCCTGCTCATCAAGAACACGTTGGAAAATTGCTGCTGCGCGTTCCTGATACGCCTGTGCTTCATCTTCTTTGCCCTGGCGCCGACAGAGTTGCACCAGTTCCTGGAGAATACTGCCCACCGCTGCATGATCCTTACCGCGCAGCTCTTCCGTAATGGCCAGAGAACGCATATACTTCTCCTCCGCCTCCGAATACTTCCCACAAATCCTGTATGCTTCGGCAAGATTACTGTAGGTCATGGCCAGCGCAGCCTTATCCGGATGTGGCGAATCCTCCCGGAGTGCACAGAGACGGCTGTACAACGGTATTGCCTCCATCTCTTTTTCCAGCTCCATGCACAGTCCGGCCAGTTTGGAAAGAATGTCGCCGAAAACAAGAGTACCCTCTGTCTTCTCCAGGATCGCCAGCGCTTTTCTGTATGGTTCTTCCGCCTTTTCATACTTGCCCAGGGCTTCCTGAAGCTTACCAATCTGGAACCAACAGACAGCCATCTCCGGATCTTCCTTGCCAAGCAGGTTCGACAAGCTGACCATGGCCTGTTTATACAGTCCACCCGCCTGCTTATGGCGACCAACAAGGGCAATACTGTAGGCAAGGTCACGCCTGGCCAAGGCCAGTTCAACAGTATCATCGCCCAGCTCTGCAAGTACTTTTTCAAGGGCAGTAAACCAGCTCAAAGCACGCTTATGTTGATACAACGTACGGGCAAGCACTGCTGCTGAACGGAGATAATTCGGATTATTCCCTTCAAGACTGACTGCCTGTTCCAGACATTCCATAGCCCTGGTGAAATCTATCCGACACTTGGCCAGAAGACCACATTGAAAGGCCGCAGGTGCTGATGCGGAACAACCTTTTCCCGCTATTTCGGCAAAAAATTTCTCAGCAATCCTGGTGTCAGCATTACGGATACTCTCGCACGCCTGTTCATAGTCCACCGGGTCCAGCTCCACACGCATCTGATCCAGAGCTAGCCGTGCCCCATGACGAAGAGATATTTCATGCTCGTAACTTTGTTTGAGAAAGGTCAGGGATTCCGTAAGGGCAACGAGTTCCACCTGAAGCCGTTCTCGTCGGCTCTCATCGTTTCTTTCAATAGCCTCCGAAAGGGCGGCAAGCTGTTTGTCCTTCAGGGCAAGAAGCCGCTCTTCATAAGATTCAAGCGAGAGAGTAACAACCGGTTCCTCGAGGGGAACAGCTTCTTTTGCACGCTCCGGAGCCGTTGCTTCTTCTTCAAGTTCAGCAACCGGTACAGGTGCAGAGTATCCCTCCGGTTCAGATTCAGCTTCCACCACCTCAATGGCTTCCGGCTTTTCCAGTTCACTCTCAACCGACACGTCCTCGACTTCATCAAGAACAGGTTGAAATTCGCTTTCATGCAATGGAGATACTTCATCCTCTGGTGATGCAAGCGGAGGAACTTTTTCAGCCCATGGTTTTTTCAACAACAGAACAAGAAGAACCAGGGCGGCCGCAACCAAAGCAAGAATCAATAAAATATTCATCGGTACTCTTCAGGTGGAAACAATGGGGAACAGGCTGGAGTTTACTTGACTTCCTTCTGCCGGGTTTGTGTACGGCAAGAGGGGAAAACTCCAACAGTTTCGATAAACCAGCAGGCTGGAGCGGATTTTCCGGTCACCACCGCAACAATACCCCTGCTACGCTGTTATGAAATAAATATCATGGTAGCATATTTGCGGGCCCGAAGCAAAATTTAAGGGCGTTAATATTCCAGCATCAGGCAGCTGGAGAGCAAAAAGAACGATCTTTCCAATCCCAAGAGAAGCACTTCAGGGTCTTGCACAAAACGGACGAAAAGTCCGAATGCCTGCAGCCCAACAATTATGGGGAAGTCCTCTCTTCTGAATGCTTATACCCTATAAAACGCTCAAAATGGTACCACTCCAGGGGATGTTTGCGCAGGGCCTCTTCCAGCAGGTCCG
>CAZPXI010000001.1:0-39763 GCA_964590715.1 uncultured Desulfobulbus sp. | reverse complement strand
TCATCGGTTGACAGGTGAATGGGAACAATGGCCTGGACCAGCTCACCGATCATGGTGTTCATCGATACGATTTTCGCCTGCCCCTCCTCCTGGGCCTGACGTACCGCCTCAGTGGGTATGGCCGGCAGGACAATGGAGAGCAGGCGGGGGCCACGCACCATGACAAGCTCCTTGCGATTGCCGTCAAGCAGAGTGAGCCCGTCCGGGGCGCCCGGAGGGGCAATGGCAAGGGTTCGCTCAAAGAGCTGCTGCAGGGCATTGATATCGTCGGTCCGGACCTTGCCGTTTTCCATGAGCAGGGCAACCTGCCTGCCCATGTTCTCAGCCCGTTTCTCAATGTCATGATAAAAAGTCTGGGCCAGTTTCAGTGATGCCTGCAGCGAGTCTTCAACGTTTGAGTTGAACCAGTAATCCATGGAGGTGGAAACAAAGCGCAGGGAAACAAGAAATAGGATGATGGTGGGGACAAGCGACAGGGCGATAAAAGAAATGACAAGCCGGGTTCGCAGCTTTGAGCCAAGTATCTTTTGTTTGCGTTCAAAGATAAGCTCAACCAGATTCCGCAGAACCAGATAAAGCATGAGCAGGAGCAGGAGCCCGTTGATGTTGATCAGGGCGAAGATGAGCACCGTGCTCGAGATCGGCAGAGAGGTCTCCCCCTTGAGCAGACCGCTTTGCACGTAGCCCAGCACCGGGATAAGCAGGGCGCAGAAAATAATTACATAACGGATAAGCCGTTGCTTCTTTTTTTTCTGTTCCTGAGTGAGCATGCCTGGGCCCGGAGAAAGGATTTTTTTATACGTACAGAGACTGATGGATTCGTAAAAACGAAAATTCTCTTATTTTTTATCATTCCCGCAAAGGCTGAGGTCCTGTAATTCTAATGCATGGATCTCAGCGAGGTGACGGTATCGAAGACTTTTCACGAGTCCATCAATAATGAAACTCTATAGTTCTCCAATCCGTTTCAAAATTCCAGAACGAGGTAAACGGCAGGATGTAATGCATACCGAGCGGCAGGGTTGTCTCGGTCAGAGTAGCCTTGATTTTCAAGGCATACGGCGCATCCGGCACCAGCTTTTTGCGTTCAATGAGTGGAAAACCACTGACCTCGGCCATAAGATCCTCGGCCTCCTGGAGAGAACGAGTGGTTACGCCCTTTCCCTTTTTTTCCGAAAAGACAACCTCATACTCTTCCTTAAAAGAGTTATAGCGTAAGGTATGGGTCAGGGTGGTTTCAATCAGGGTGGAATCAAACCAGCCGCTGCGCACGGCATCAAGTTCAACGTGGAAGTTAAAGGTGATTGGAATACCGTTGTGAACCCCCTTGACCATATCCTCGGTAAAGGCATTTTTAACGGTGGCAAAGAGCAGCAGATGGCTCTTGGAGGTAGTTATGATAATGTCTACCAACTCCGGCTCCTTTGCCTTTTCCGCCAAAAGTGCGGCGGGAAACAGGAAGGACAGCATTGTCAGGCAGAACAGAATGTGTATGAAATATTTCATTGTGTATGCTTTGCGGCGGAAAGCGGACTGATCCAGCATAAAAATTTTTTTTAAAAATTTATTAAAATACTTGAACGCGTGAGAGTTGTCCATGGAAAAGAATGCCCTCCGCGATCCGCCCCATCAATCATTATCATCCCTGCACGGACGGAGATCCCTCCTGCAAAGTGCAAGAACAGTCAACATTTCCACCTTGACAGCAGTGCTGAAAAGAAATATCGTGTGCATATGCTCAAAAAGAAAAATCGACCTACACTTTTTTATATATTTTCGGATAGATACGCTAATAACATGATCATCGTTGCAACGCGCAAACCAAAAGGTCAGAGCCTGTTTTTTGTTTTTGCCGGGGCCAAAGCATCTGCCGGTTAAACAACAGGCTCTCTTGTTCACAGTCAAGACAGCATGGACATGGCGGCCCGATCATTCAGCAGGCAGCAACGACAAAAAAAAGGCTGAAGAAAAGCAGAGAGTAGCGTAAAGTCGCGCCCCGGATGCACACTCAAGGCGTCGGATTATCTGCTGTATCAACAAATGATAGTATGAACAAAAAAATGTATTTACAAAAAATTCTGAAGCATGGCGCTTCAGACACTTTTAATTTAAGAAGGAGAACGTAGACAATGAATAAATCACTAGTATTTGCCGTCCCATCCAATAACCCCGGCGGTCTTGAGGCCGCACGTTCCGATCATTTCGGCCATTGCGACGTGTTTACCGTAATCAATGTCAAGGACGGTGAAGTATCCGAAGTCGGCACCATCGAAAATCAGGAACACGGGGCCGGCGGCTGTATGGTCCCGGTGCAGTTTCTGAAAAGCAAGGATGTCGAAGCAATTGTCGTCGGCGGAATCGGAGCCCGTCCCCTGCAGGGATTTGTTGAGGTGGGGATTGAGGTGTTCTACGCAGACCGCAATGCTGCGCAGACCGTCGGATCGGTTGTTGACGGGATGCTGAAAGGACAGTTCCCGGTTATCCGCGCCGACCAAGCCTGCACGGGGCATGCGAACTGTCACTAACCCGCATATTTTACCACAAGAGTCGTCGCGAAAAGTCGGAAAGTTCCGTGGATACAGATAGCGAACGTAGTGAGACCTTCGAGGCACAGCGCCAAAAGCACTCACAGGCATACTCTCAGTATATCGAGAATGCTTTTGGTGCTGTAACGAAAGAGACACGGTGCTTTCCGGCTCCGAAGTCTGCGCTATCTGCAGCAGATTCCCCTGAAATATGCTAGTTAATACCTTGCAGAGGCTCCATGTTCCATTGTATATTTATCTGTACATTGTGCACTATAACAGAGATCCCTTGAACAAGTTGATTTTTCGTCGTTGATCCGGCCTGACAGAACAGGATTGGAGCTGTCCGAAACAGCCTCTTGCCTAAAAAATCCTTCGGGTTACCCGGCGAAAAGACTCTTTTTCAAGGAATACATTAATACATGATAACCAAGAGCCATGTCGCCTCGACCTAAGAAAATCAGACGTTGTGAAGGGAACTTCTGTGGTAGAGCCTTTAAACCCACGGGAACCCCTCTGATCAACCTGAAGCAGATAACCCTGTTCAGGGATGAACTTGAGGCGCTTAAGCTCTGTGATTATGAAGGATTATTCCAGGAACAGGCAGGCGAAAAAATGGGCGTTTCCAGAGGAACGGTCCAACGGATATTGACCTCTGCCCGTCGAAAAACGGCTGAAGCCATGGCAACAGGTGCAGCGCTTATCTTTTCCGAAGAGGACCAGTAGCGTTTGTTTATCATGGTTTTGTTTTACATTCAGATAATTGTAGCCTGAAACTCCCTGATTTTTTTTTGTTGTTATCTTAGCTCTATAAACAGGTATCCGGACCAATTTGTCGATTATTTATATCAGCGACCGTGAAGTCTGTTGACAGCTAAGGCATATGCGTTTATTTAATGCATATGCACGATTATGGTGGGTAATGAAGCCCCTTTTGTACTTATTTTACTGGAGGAGAGGATATGTTCCAAGTAGACGTTGATAAAGACAAATGTACCGGTTGTGAGGAATGTGTGAACAGCTGCCCGGCCTCGGTTCTTGAGCTGGTTGATGAGAAATCCGAGCCGGTTGAAATGGATGAATGCCTGGGTTGCGAGACCTGTGTTGAGGTCTGTCCTGAAGGTGCAATCACCGTCACCGAGGTCTAAGTACCGCGATTGACTCTGCACAGAAGCGGGATTCCCCCAAAAATGCGGGGAGTCCCACTTCCATACGCCTGAATGATTGTCGGGATCATTCAGGTATTCGTATTCTCTATTGGTTACGGCTCGTCGGCCTGAATAACCGGTCCGTTGTTCAACTCCCTCCGCAGTTTATTCTCTTCACCCTGAATCCGTGACGCAAAATATTGCTTGATAGTTGTAATCCATTGTCTTTAAAAATAATAAAAAACTGCAACTTTCCGAATACAATTCACCCTGATGCGCCCTGCGGTGCGGATGAACGCTCACGGATTCAGGTTCACTGAAAAACAATTGATTGTTCCCCGCAGTTTTTCAATGCTTTCCCTGTAAAATCACCTTGACTTCCACATTGATTGTGCCACAATGACAGTAACCAACGAGGTTCTTTAATTAAAGGCCTCCTGTTTTTTCAGCAACTTGTTGCAAATATATCACCTTTAACCGTTTGAGAATATCAATGAGTATTAATTTTAAGCTGAAGATGATTGTGCTTTCCTTTGCCGGCATCATTATCCTGATGTTCCTGGCAACCCTGTATGTAACCCAGAAGCAGAAAGATGACGGCATGTTGATAAATCTTGCCGGGCGGCAGAGAATGCTCAGCCAGAAAATGTCAAAGGAACTTCATCATTTCATGTGGCTGTCGCAACAGAATAAAAAAGCTGATGCTGCTGCGGCTCAGGTTCGCAGTACCATGAAAATCTTTGCCATGACCCTGGACGCCCTGACCCGTTCCGGCAAGGCCCCCCTGTCCCTTGACCTGAAGACCACCGAGTATCGTCAGGTTCCCGCGGCCCGGGAACCGGCCTTGAGCCAGTTGAACAATGTGGGCAGCCTATGGAAACAGTTTCCACCCTTGATCGAAAAGGTGCTGCAGGGGAAAAACACCCTGCAGGAACTGGAATGGCTCTCCACAAACAATGTGGTGCTGCTAAAAGAGATGAACAAAGCCGTGGGCATAATGCAGCAACAGGCTGAGGGCTCGGTCCGGTTCCTGCTCACCCTGCAGATCGGCTTTGTAGTTATCGGGATCGGCTTCAGCATTTTCGCCTTTCTGGCTATCCGTTCCATTACTTCACGACTCCGGCAGGCAGACACCTTTACTGAAAAATTCGGCGAGGGCAACCTGACGGTTGTTTCCGGTATCTCCGGGACCGATGAACTCGGAAAAATCGGCTCCAGCCTTGATACAATGGCGACCAATCTCCGCCGAATGATCAGCCAGATGAATGCCGATGCCGGCAACCTGGATTCCACATCCGGACAGGTGCTTGAAATTGCCGGTCAGGTTTCTGAAAGTTCCGACGACGTGTCCGGACGCTCCAACTCGGTCGCATCCGCCGCCGAAGAGATGAGCGCCAATATGACTTCGGTTGCCGCTGCCGTTGAAGAGACCTCAACCAACGTCTCAATAATGGCCGGGGCCGTCCATGAAATGACCAATACCATAAGTAAAATCACGCAAGACACTGAAAATGCAAGGACCATAACCGAAAATGCCGTCAGCCAGTCCCAGCGTGCATCGGAACGGGTCAACGAACTCGGAACAGCGGCAACACAGATCGGCAAAGTCACTGAAACCATAACCGAGATATCGGAACAAACCAATCTGCTGGCCCTGAATGCGACCATTGAGGCGGCCCGTGCCGGAGAGGCCGGTAAAGGTTTTGCGGTGGTCGCCAATGAAATCAAGGAACTGGCCAAGCAGACTGCAGAGGCGACCATGGATATTCGCGAAAATATCGAGTCCATCCAATCGTCAACTTCGGTAACTGTGACGGAAATTGGCGGGATTGCCGATATCGTCAATGAGGTCAATGAGATTGTCAGCGGGATTGCAACCGCGCTTGAAGAACAGGCCGCCACCACCCAGGAGATCTCCGAAAACGTCAGCCAGGCCTCGCAGGGCATCCAGGAAGTCACTGAAAACGTGGCCCAGAGTTCCATTGTTGCCGGAGAAGTCGCCAGTGATATTGCCGAGGTCAATGCCGAGTCCGTGGCAATAAATAGCGCAAGTACGGAACTGGCAGGATCGGCGGAGAAACTCAACGAGCTGGCCGGAGCGCTGACAACCCTGGTAAAACAATTTAAGGTATAAGAGCGTTATAAAAACAAACGTTCATTCTTTTTCTCTCCCCCCTCCCCTCCCTCTCCTCCCGACAAAGCTGTTTTTTGAAGATCCCGGTTTGACAGACCGGGATCTTCCTTCTATAGTAGCGCTCTCTACTCTCCTGTAAGTAATCACAGGCGCCTGAGATTACCTACAGTTTTGGGTGTATCATATCGCAGAGTTACATACCCTGTGATTGCTTACACTTTCTTTGTTCAAAAGACCACACGCGCGGTGAACGTATGAAAAAGACAATTCTGGTGACCGGAGGCTGCGGATTTATCGGAGTGAACTTTGTCCGTCTCCTGCTGGAAACCCGTGATGATCTGCAGGTCATCAATCTCGACAAACTTACCTATGCCGGTAATCTGCAGAGCCTGGAGGGCGTTGCCGATCACCCGCGGCACACCTTTATTCGTGGTGACATCTGCGATCCTGAGTTGGTTAACGCTCTATTTACGGAACATAAAATCGACACTGTGGTTCATTTTGCGGCCGAATCTCATGTCGACCGCTCCATTACCGGGCCGGATGCCTTTGTCCGGACCAATGTCTTCGGCACCTTTACCCTGCTTGAGGGGGCCAGAAAATACTGGCTGGATCAGGGCAAAGGGTCCGACTGCCGTTTCCTGCATGTCAGTACCGATGAAGTGTATGGTTCCCTTGGCAAAACCGGGTATTTCACTGAAACAACCCGCTATGACCCAAGATCTCCATATTCCGCTTCCAAAGCATCTTCCGACCATTTTGTTCGGGCCTATTTTCACACCTATGGCCTGCCGATCCTCATCACCAACTGTTCCAATAACTACGGGCCCTATCAATTTCCGGAAAAACTGATCCCGCTGATCCTCAACAATGCGCTCCAGGGTAAACCATTACCTGTCTATGGCGACGGCGGCAATGTCCGGGACTGGCTTTATGTGCACGATCACTGTGAGGCGATTATTCGGGTACTCGAACATGGACAAATCGGCGAGGCCTATAATATCGGGGGGCACAATGAAAAGAAAAATATTGAGGTGGTGGAACTGCTCTGCGACATGCTCGACGCCAAGGTCGGACTGCCGGCAAACGGTCAGCCCAGAAGAGCTTTAATCACCTTTGTCAAAGATCGTCTCGGTCATGACCGACGCTATGCAATCGATGCCGGCAAGATAGACCGTGAACTCGGTTGGCGTCCGAAATACACCTTTGAGCAGGGCATGGAGAAAACCGTGGACTGGTATCTTGAAAATAAAAAATGGTCGGAATCGGTTATGGACGGTTCCTACCTGCAGTATTATGCAAAGATGTACGAACAGGAATAAACAAACATGACTGGACCAGATTTTATATGGTCACAGCCACAACAGATAGCGTAGACTCGGGCGATGAAAACGATAGCACCCGCAGGTGACACCGTAGCGGTGTCACGAGGTCGCGATGAAGCTAGAAAAATTACTTGTAGCACCGCGGTGCAACACATCACAAGGCGCTCTGCGCCGTTTCCGGAAAAAAAATAATGAAAATCAGCACAACAACTATACCCGAAGTTCTGCTTATTGAGCCGCAAGTCTTTGGAGATGAACGGGGCTTTTTCTTTGAGAGCTTTAACAAGCGTCGCTGGAAGCAGAAAACCGGACTTTCCACCGAATTTGTCCAGGAAAACCACTCACGCTCGGGAAAAAATGTCCTGCGTGGATTGCATTACCAGATCCAACAGCCCCAGGGCAAGCTCGTCCGGGTCATAGTGGGGGAAGTCTTTGACGTGGCGGTGGACATCCGCAGGAGTTCGCCCACCCTCGGCAGCTGGACTGGAGCGTTGTTGTCAGCCGAAAACAAACACCAGTTCTGGATTCCAGAAGGCTTTGCCCATGGCTTTGTGGTGCTGTCCGAGGCAGCGGAGTTTATCTACATGACCACGGATTATTACGCCCCGGAACATGAACGGGCCATACGATGGGACGATCCCCGCCTTGCCATTGACTGGCCGATTAAAGGGGAACCACTACTGTCGGCCAAAGACCGGGAGGCCCCCCTGTTCAATGATGCGGAGCTTTTTGCATAATCCGGCCCTGAGCCCGAACTTGCAACCCGGGCCATAACGCCCTACCACTCCACCCGCAGGATATTGTCCAGGACATTGACCCGGGCCAGACGAATCCGGACGGTATCCCCTGGTTCCACTGGAAAGGCTGGATTAAGCGGTAAATCAACGTCAAAAAAACAGTCGGTTAACAGCAGGTTAACTCGTTTCGGGCCCTGTCCGACAACCAGAGCGGGAACGGTTTGTCCCTGCTGCGGCTCGAGGAAACGCAGGATCCAGTACCGGTGACGCTGCTGACGAACGCCGTTGGCCCGGCCGAGTTTCTGGCTGATGACCCCGGCATAGGTTTTACACTCGTCCCCGGAAAAAAGAATTCCCTTACCGGAGACCATATTGGCCAGCTGATGATGCATGACAAGGTCAAGAAAACGACGGATCGGGGAGGTGACCGTTGTATAGCAGTTCAGGCCCAGGCCGCTGTGCGGCTTGGGATGGATCGTCAGCTCGCCCCGGGAAAGAAAACGGCGTTGACGGGCGATATCCTGCATGCTGTTCTTTATGCCGCTGAGCAGACGCTTTCTCGGCGGCGGCTGGGAACGAAACAGGCCCGGTGCCTCCTGGCCTGCCAGGTATGAGGCGGCAACTCCGTTTGCCAGGATCATCAACTCCGAGACCAGAGTTCTGGCCGGCGTATCCGCCGGTGAGAGTCGAACCCGTATATTGTCGCGGTTGCGGACATCAATATTGACATCGGGCAGAGAAAGCAGCAGCGCACCGTTATCAACCCGTTTCTGCAGCAACTGCCGGCGGATCCGGTCGAGCAGACGGAGCTCCTGCTCCCGGTCGTCGTCCTTTTCCAGTATTTCATCAACTTCCCTGTAACTGAGCTGGCGTTTTACCTGGATGACACTGCGGACAATAGAGGAATTTAAAATATTTGCATCCCGGTCCAGATTAATAAGAAAGCTCATTGCCGGCCTGGGCCGGTCTTTGAGCAGACTGCACACGCCCTGGGAAAGCGAGGTGGGCAGCATGGGAATATGTCCTTCCGGAAAATACAACGAAGTCGCCCGCTCCTGGGACTGGGCAAAAAGAGGATCACCGGGCCGGATAAAATACCCGACATCGGCGATATGCACTCCCACCCGGATCGTATCGCCGCGATCTTCCACATGAAGGGCATCATCGTAATCACGGGTTGAGGCGGCATCGATGGTGAAGACATCCAGTGCGCGCAGGTCTTTTCGCTTGGGGTCGGCCAGCAGTTCCTCCGCCGACGGCTCTTTGATCTCTTTTGCCTGCTGCAGACACTGGTCGGGAAAGATGACCGGCTGTTCCGCCTTGAGCAGGGCCAGATTTTCATCCCTCTGCCACACACCTGCCTGAACCAGGAGGTGATACCCGTCATGGGGGCCGGCCAGTTCCGCCTTTTTCAGAAGCTGACGGACCAGATCGGCCTGGGTTGCCTCGCTGCCGAACAGTACATATTCCTCAATCCATTCCAATACCTGCGGCAGCTCCGGCCAGTCCTCGGCAGTGACCTCTTCTCCCCGGTGCAGATCCTGCAGATATTTTGCCCCTGCGTTGAGCAGGGCCTCTTTTTCCTGCTCTTTCTCCTGCTGGTGGCGAAGCTGTTCAACCTGCTCAGGTGTATGCACCGTAACTTTGCCGTTTTTATATTTAAAATAAAAGCGATCGGTAAATACGGCCCTGAGAAAGGCGGCTGTCTGATCATCGGAGAGCTCTCCGCCAAATTGCAGTTCAGCCAGAAAGTCTGCAGAAAATGAGGTTTGTTCCTCACCGACGGCGAGTTCCCATATCTCCACCAAGTCGATCGTTTCACTCAGTCTGGATCGGTTTTCAAAGGCAAGTTTGAGCAGCTGCAACTGATCCGTCCTGCTCATATCCAGGCTGTACCTGATTTTTGAGGCAAGGAGAACCCTTGATTGCGGCATATTAAGCTCTCTGCCGTTCTGATTAAGCAGGCGCAGCCGTTTGCCGGTATCCTGGGTGACCAGGGCGCAGAAAAACTTGCCTCCTTCTATATATTCAACAATGCTGCCAGGTATGATCATATATATTTAACGATATTTAACGGTTTACAGTTTACGGTTCACAGTTTACAGTTTACACGCTGACAGGTGGTGATTCTCCGATCAATATTCCGTGACCCCGGCAGCCTTTCCATGTTCGGATTTCCAATGCCATGATGGATAGCAGGAATAGCCGCCTTTGTCATTACTTTTGCCTTAAAAACGTTGCCCGCTCTGCATATTCGGTATTTGTTCTCAAGGCACACCACATTGACTCTCACACAACTAAAAACCTTTTTTGAAATGACTATGCAGCTCGATAAATCCGACAACAACGATGCCCCCTACAAATCCGGGGTAGTCGCCATAATCGGCCCGCCCAATGCGGGTAAGTCAACCCTCCTCAACCGACTGCTGGGCCAGAAAATAGCCATTGTCACCCCCAGGCCCCAGACGACCAGGAACCGAATACTGGGTATTGTCAACGGCCCGAATTACCAGATTATCATGCTTGATACCCCCGGACTGCATAAGCCCCGCGAGATGATGAACCGGGAAATGGTGCGTGTCGCCCTGGAAAGCCTGACCGAGGCCGATGTTGTTCTCTTTCTGGCCGATGCGGCGGCAATGAATATTGAGCAGCTGGAAAAACGCCGACAGGAGTACAAAAAATACCTGAGCCGCATACAGTGCCCCGCCCTGCTGGCCTTAAATAAAATTGATCTCCTGCAGGCCGATAAACTGCTGCCGGTCATCAACTGGTATGCCGATCTCTATCCTTTTGCAGAGGTGGTTCCCATCTCCGCCTTGAAGGGTGACGGGGTTGAGGTACTACTGAAGCAACTAGCCGACAGACTGCCCGAGGGACCGCAGTACTACCCGGATGACATTCCAACCGATGCCAGCGAGCGGTTTATCGTGGCCGAACTCATTCGCGAAAAAATCTTCCTGATGACCAGAGAAGAGGTGCCCTATTCGACAGCGGTCATGATTGATTCTTTTCAGGAGGGAAAGCCCGGAAAACCCGTGGTTATTCACGCAACTATTCTGGTTGAACGCGGCTCACAGAAGGGAATAATCATCGGTCGCCGGGGGGAAATGCTGGGCCGCATCCGGCAGGAAGCCGGTAAAGACATTGAGCAGCTCCTTGGCTGCAGAGTCACCTTGAAACTCTGGGTCAAGGTGAAGAAAAAATGGACCACCAACGAACAATTACTGCGGGAGTTGGGTCTGTAGCCACTGTTCCGATTGGCACTGGAACATTTCCATTGTTCTAGAGCCGCAAGCAAATTTTTCGCTTTTGTTACCACATTGACCGCAGGCATCCCGGCGTTCCGAATGCCCACCTCCTTCGCCCCCAAATAACATCCCGTAATTTATACAAGTAAATCCACCCGTCTCGATTTTTTTGTTTTTTTTAACAGACCCCCTTGACCCTGAAGTATGGTTCAGGGATTATACTGTTGCACAGAAGGGAATTTCTGCAATGTCGGATACCGGATCTATCCACCTGAGAACCTGCAGCGACTGCTGTTTATCACCCGGTCAAAGGATCTGGGATTTTCGTTAAATAAAGGAAATAAAAAATGAGGCAGGTAAATGTCGTTTTCGAAAAAAATAGCAGGCGCAGTTCCCGGCGTGGGGATTGCCTTACTGCCGAGACTGACCTGACCGGCATGCTGGCCTGCCTATGCGGGCCTGTTAAGCTCGGTCGGGCTGAATTTTTTAATAGGTGATGAGTACCTTTTGCCGCTGACCCTGTTCTTTCTTCTGATCACGCTTGTCACTTTTGGCTACCGGGCAAGCAGCAGACGAGGGTACGGACCACTGCTTACAGGGATTTTTTCATCCGCTGCAATCCTTGCCGGTAAGTTTTATCTCAACTCAAACCAGCTGGTGTACGGCGGAGCCATACTTTTGATAACGGCATCGATATGGAATGCCTGGCCTCGAACTGATACCGCCGACACCCCGGGCCAGCCTTTGGATGTGCCGTATACAACCAACCACAACAAGTGAGGGATTGACATGAAAACCAGAAAAATAGAAGTCTTCAGTGCTGGTTGCCCGCTCTGTGAAGAAACAGCGGCAAGGGTAAACGATCTGGCCTGTCCTTCCTGTGAAGTTGAGGTGGTCGACATGCACGACACGAAAGGGGCGACCAGGGCAAAGGCACTCAATGTCCACTCCGTCCCGGCGGTGGCAATCAACGGCAAGCTTGCCGGTTGCTGCACCGGCCATGGCCCGGATGAAGCAACCCTGCGTAATGCCGGACTGGGGCAGTCTGTTACCTGAAGGGTTTAGCCCAGCTGTGCCATAATATTGAAAAATACGACACAGTGTTTTTCCGAGCCGGGCCACCATGAAAAACAAAGGTTGAGAATGAATTTACAAGGCTCCTGTTTTTTTGTGGCGGGGATAACGAGACCCCAGCTTACGCCTCCGAATTGGCTGGCCGATTTATCTTGCCCCCTCTCATATCATGGGTTGTCCTTGTATTAACCTTCCAAGCTTATGGGAAGGTGTTCGGATTTCTTGGCCGTAAAATACGGCTCCACCTGTCCGCCCATGCCAATCGTTTCACCACCCTTAAATCCCTTCCCGTATTACCTGTAATTTGCCCAACCCGGTGACGCAGAACAAGCCTGAGTAAAAGATTCCTTATCCTTCTCGCATTTCCGGCAATTCTTAATCTTTGGCTGGCGGTGGTATGGCTATGAATAAAAGTTTGTGCCACTGCTTGATTTTGAGGTAGTTGCGCCGTGGCTGTACTCAGTTTTCTGCCAACACCCTCCGACAGAGCAACATCAATTCTTGTAACCGGCCGCCTTGATACATTCGCGCTGGTCGGTGAAATTGTTCTTCCTCTTTGATGAATAGTCAGCCTCTCTACTTTTGACCAATATGGCAAAGTGTTACTGAATCTAGCATTTGCCGGCACTCCACTATATCCCAACGTTGTTAACGGCACCGTCCATCTGGCAGGATGTACATTGACATCCATATATATCTCGGCAAGATCCAGGCCCGTACTCCAGGCTTTGCGAAATGTTTGCTTTGCATCATCCACTCCCTGTTGGGTTGCGGTAAGCGGCGGTGCCGTTACTCCACCGACAGTCGTACCCGCGGGGATAAAAGTTTGCCCGGTATAAGCGGAAGCATGAGTCGGAGCCAGTATTCTCCATACAACTACCTCATAATGGGCTGCATTATGAAGTTTGACCGACTCCGGCTTTCGAGTAAAAAGTAGTGGGTTGCCGATATACCCTCCATCATCACCAATAGTACTATTTCCAGCATGCATGCTTTCATGAATAATTGTAATAATCGAGTCAATATTGGCTGGATGATCTATTGTCCCAGGGGACACCATAATTCTGGTTGAATTCGTCAAGCCGCCCAGACCTACGTCTTCGGCATAGCCTGAACGATCAGTGACAATTTTATTTTGCGAGAATAAAATGTTCAGACGTCTTTGCGCATTGGCATAATTGGTCCTTACCGCGTTGATATTACCTACCCCGAATACCTGACCGATGGAGGTATCATAAATACGGGAGGCGATAAGCATAAAGTAGATGTTTGCCAGCGATACCAACATTGCCGTATTCAGCCTGTCCTGGATACCCAAGAGACCGGGCCTGGGTCCGGTCAGGAACAATCGTGGATCTCCATGTCGTAAATCCGGACGCAAGGCATAAATTGCTTGAGCCAACAATTCATTTCTTCTCCACACCGGCAAAGCGGAAAATTGAGCAAGAGTTA
Source organism: uncultured Desulfobulbus sp. (assembly GCA_964590715.1). Classification (GTDB taxonomy): domain Bacteria; phylum Desulfobacterota; class Desulfobulbia; order Desulfobulbales; family Desulfobulbaceae; genus DRLX01. Next base: position 26,117 of record CAZPXI010000001.1, on the reverse strand, counting down.
GTGCCCCTCTTGCCCGTGTTGCAACAGCGGTTCTTTGTGCCGAAGTTAGTTCCGCCATTGAACGACGCACAAGTCTTGCCAAGCCGGCACGATGTGCCGCCGAACCTGATGCACCAGGGCTGACGAGTCCTGTGACTTCCGTATTGGGCGGCAGTCTTCGCCTTTGGATCATATTGGATTTATTAGCTACCTGTAAACTCTGCCTGCTTGAAGAAATACTTTCTTTTTTTAGTGGAGACGGATAGCTTTTCAGCTTTATATTACTCCTGCTTTTCTGCTGCACCACATGGGTCAATTCATGTGCAAGAAGCTGTTTGCCTGATTCAGAATGGGGACTATATTTTCCGGATCCGAAAACAATGTTATTTTTATAGGTGAATGCCTGGGCATTGACCGCTGATGCCGTGTCTGCGGCTCGACTGTCTTTATGAATACGAACTCTGCTGAAGTCGCAACCGAATCGGGGCTCAAAAAAAGACCGCTCGGCCTGAGACAAGGGTAGACCGCCACCTTTTATGGACGAGATATGGCCCTGCAGGTTCGAGGTGTCGGCCACAGCAGTCGACCCGTCTCTTTGCCCCTTCATCTGCATCTTTTCCTCTTCTTCCTCCAGCGGCTGTTGCTGAATCAGAGGAGTTATCCGTAGCGCAAGCGGTTTGGTCTGCAGCATTTCCGACTCATCCCTGCACGAGGGACCATCGGCAAAGGGTCAGCCGGGTTTCCGCCGAATCGCAGGATCAGGCATTCGCATAACCTGCCCCGCAACCCGGTCGGCTTCCTGTTCATATTTATCGTCTGGGGTTCCGATCCTGAGTTTGGCCTGAAAGGGAAGGCCATCTTGACATCGCGGGCATCCGCCGCCGCAGGCACAGCTGGACTTTTGTTGAATAAAGTCACCACTGACGGGTGAACCAAGAGGAGTTACGGAAGGAACCCTGGATGCAAGGCGGGCAGCAGCATGCTTTTGGCAGGATTGATCGTTCAAGGATATTTTTTTGGCTACTGATCGCATCTGATTCCACTCAATATTTTCTAAAACGAGATGAATAGTTTTTACTTACTGCCCGGTCATCGTTTTGATTTATCCCTGCCGAAACAGTAGGCACAAAAATCGTAACCGGCCTCCTGTGCCGACTGGATAGTTTTGAAATTAATCCGATGATCAAAACGCATCATCCGGATCCGGCAGCCATTTTTCTCATTCTCCAGGTCATGAAGCTCACGGGTCGCGGAATTGCCCAGGAAGCGAGTTGGATGAACCGGATTATTTTCAGTCGGTTTAAGAGCCTCATATTGATCAAAGTTGAGAATGAGATCACGATAATGGCTCACACCCGGACGCGCCACCATTGGAATGGAATCAGCGGTAACCGGTTTCCGCTTGCCGAAAGAAGCCCGAACAAACACCCCGGCCTTGCTTCGAATATTGATGTTTGTCCTAATCCGCTCCCCCATCCCTTCTTTTTCCGACCCTTTGATCCGCATCCCTCCGAGAAGCCTGAACAGTTCCTGATCGCTTGCAACCTCCTCAACATCTTTTGCCCTGCCCTTAAATATCAAACGATAGTTACCGTTAATATCCGTCGTGGCAGCAGATACTTTGGGCACTTTACTGCCGTTCATGCCGTAGAGTACAACCCTGGCATTAGCCAGAGGTTCTCCCAACCGGTCGTAAACCCGTCCTTTTACAACCCAATCTTCCGCCTCCACCTTTTCAGGTCTGGTTTTGGCCCTGTTCAGCTCCATTCCCAGCCCACTGATAAAACCGAGATTGCCGTTTTGTTTACTCTCGACCCTTTTCAGCTGTTGGCTGTTTTTACCATATCGCTGTTCAACTCTCTGCCTGTCACGTTCCTGCAGTCTGGCTTTCTTCTTACGAATGGCCAGAAGCGATTGCAATCCCTCAATGCGTACGGCATCATTTGCCCGATAACCATCGCGAAAGGTTTGAAAGACCTCGAGCTGAGAGACTTTACGTTGATTTTGTCGCAGTGCCATGTCCGCCACTCCTTGATTTTAATTATTGCAACAGAGCAAGTATCTGTTGCGTATTTGTATTGGCCGCTGCCGATTCCATATGTTCTACGCCATATAAATATTTGGGATCGTTGTCCTGTCTGCACAGACCAAATACATCAAATAAAATGGTATTGGGCGATTTCTGCAGGTTGGATGAACCAAACAGGTTGAAGGCGCGAATACAGTGGGTACCTTGATTAAGCACTGTAGTATTGGCAAACAGGGAGAGCGTCAACGCTGAAAACAAGGCCCCGGCTATAGCCTCTTTAAGGCGATTACCCGATATTCTTACAGTCCAGCCAATGACAACGGCATTGGCCAGAATAAAATCATCCAGTACAAAGTCAAAGGCGGCATCACATTGATTGTCTTCAAAGGCGACATCATCCAGGGTTACGATAACCACTGAAGCCAGAGACAACTTAAATCCGGTTGTATCGATGAGATCCAGCAGCACCTGATTATCGTTAAACAGTACATTTCCGTTGCCCACATAGGAAAACAAATGCAGATCGTCCAGGCCCCGGCGTGGTGGAACAATAAAATCGGTATCTTCAAAAGCGGCAGCGGTCGGCGGCACATCCTTCAGCGTTTCGCCGCTGAACAGTAAATGCTGCAGATACAACTCATTGGAAATCCCCAGGTTAAAAATATACACCGTTGATGCGTAAAATGAAGGGGCGTCGATTCTGAACACCATGCCTTGACTGGTCAATTGGTTGCCGACGACCGATACCGGGCCAAGGGTTGTAATGGATACCGCTCTGCCCAGGGGTTGACTGACCACGTTGTCATGGGCTTTAACGGCGGTGACGCCGTTCTGTCTCGGGTACCATTTACCCAGAATCTTCACGTCGATTTTAGGGGCGGTCGCAAATACGATATAAATACCGCCCCGTGGGCCGGGCTTGGCACCATTGGCTGAGTTTTGAGTCTTGGCACCGTTATTGACGATGCGGTTTCGAGAGATATCCACACCTTCGGCATGGAGCACAAAGATGCCGCAGACCGGTTGTAAATAGTCGGGGCCATTGTCTTCAATGCTGTTGTCATACACGACCAGATCATCAACATCGGCAAGGGCTATCCCCCCGTACCCCATGCTGTTTTTCATCTCATCGGGAATCAGGCCGAGCTCACGGGACAAACATCCCTGTATGGTATTGCCCAGGATTTTGATCCCATTTACAGAGACCAGCTCATCTTCTCGCTCCAGATTAAAAAAGGCAACTACACCGATACCGTTCAACCCCATATCCAGAATACGATTTCGCTCGATGCGGACATCGTACATGGTGCCTGCCGATTCATATGTCGGCCCCTCATCACCATCTTCAACAGGCGGCAGATAAACATCACCCGGTGCGCAGGGATCACAGGGATCATGGGCATTGACCACCCAGCCGACAACACCGATGAGTTCCAGGTTCAACGCATTGACTTCCACAAGGCTGCCGAGTGTGATGCCGTTGCCGATGCCGCCCTGGATAAGATTATTGATAATTTTCACATTATCCGAAGTGCCGCCGAGCTGGATCCCGCCCCGGCCGGCTGCAACCGGTAAGGTTTCACCGGTCTCGGGATCAGTCGCTCCGAAATTTTCAACGGTAATGGTGTTGCGTTCAAGTAAACCATCAATGCAGGTTACAAAAACACCGGCCCAGGGACTGGACTCATCCCGCATTTCCACCCTGCTGTCGGTCAACTCAAAGCCCAGGCAGGTACGGACCTCAATGCCACTCCGGGTGGCGGCACCGACTTCCAGACCGGTCAACTTCACCTCTTTTGATTCGTTGCCCTGTGCATCATCGTCAACCAGAATACCGATCCGGTCCAATGCGGCCGACACCTTTACATGAGATATTGTTATAGTCCGGGATCCCAGGATGGAGACCACCGGTACGGTGCCGGAAGCGGCTGCCGGATCGCTAATAATCTCGCTGTTTAGCCCACATCCTTTGATAGTGACATCATGTCTACTTTCAATAATGATATTTTCCGGATAGATGCCCGGGAGCAGGCAGATCTCCCCACCTGCTTCAGGCAGATGATCGATCGCCTCCTGGATGGTGGAAAAATCGCCATGACTCTGCATGCCGTCACCAACGGTGTAGGAGCAGCAACCCTTCAACCGGGCCAGGGGCTGAAAAACGTGTCGACAGTCGAAAATATCCTGAGGTGCGGTAAGGGTGGTGCCTGAGGCGTCTTGCCAATTGAGAATAGCCAGGGGCACCCGGTGATAATGCACACCTTCAGGCGGCGCATTGTTCGGCCAGGGAGCCGGATCGAACTCATAGCCTGCGGTTCGGACTGGAAACGTCCAGTAATCGCCCGGAGTGTAGTTGCCGTTATCAGCAGCCGGAGGGTCAAATTCGAGCAGAAGCCCATTTTCCAACTCGGTTGCCGAAAGGTAATCGGTGATCAGTCCGATACCGTCCCACAACCTGAAAAATGCATTCCCGCCGCCTGCAACCGGCCAGGTTCCGTTGGTATTGGTGAGTGAGAGCCGGCCGTCGGCCGCCAGGGTGGCATCGGCCGTAAAGACAATCTCCCAGGGCCCGCCATCGGTATCCGGCTGCAAGGCTTCGAGATAAAAACTCGACAGTCCGCAATGGTTGATCATCTGGTCATTGGCCAGTATATCGACCTCGGATGCGAGCGAATCATAAGTACCCCGCCCAACCAGTCCGCCGTTAAACCGTGACCATTTAAAACGGGCATTGCCTGCCGTATCAGGTGATACATTTTCAATCCGGTACAGGTAATGCTCAAAGCCGGTGTAGCCTCCGCCCAGTGCCACAGGGCAGTCACCGCTTATAGCCAGGGTATCGGCCGGAGTCACGGTCAGTTTACCCTTGGCGTTAAAATCATCCGCGAGCTTGTCGATCAGGTTCGAGCATTCGTCACCCTCAGTAAGCCGGAGCAGGCGCAGAGTATGACAAAGCCTGATCCGTTCCGTTGTATCCACGCCGCCCAGGGCCGGTTCAATCAAACTCTGCGGATCCTGAAAGCCGTTAAAGGCCTCCTGGCGGATCTCAAGAATTATCGCATCTTTGCCGGTGGCCGGGGCCGCTGGCGTGGTCTGGACCGGCGCCGTAAAATAGGTTGCCGGTCTGGTAGAAGAAGATTCTCCTGGAACCAGCAATGCCATGCCGTCTACCCACACCCGGCCGGGTTCCAAGGTAATATCAATATCAGAGCCGTTAACAGCGGCCCCGGTCACCCTAAGGCTATCGCGCAACTCAGCCGGAACCGCCGCCACATGGGAGCCGATTGCATCACGACCCTGTAATTGACGCCGGAAGCGGTTGATTGTTGATGATGCATTCCAATCCTGATCCAGTAAGGCCCGCCCCTGTTGATGCAGTACGCCTGTGAAGTTGGCCGACGGATGAAAATCAAGTTTTGAAAAATCACCTTTCATGATTCATTCCTTTTTTTAAGTAACGGGTATCAGAATCGGTTGTATCCCCACCGGCATAAATTCCCGATATCGGATATTTATATTTTTCCATTTATGCGTATCCAGCAGATAGCCGAAGGCACCCATTGCATCATTGTTTGGCCCCTGCTCAAGGATTTTACGATGACTGCGCAGCCGCAGCCGGCCGTAGCCTGCCCGGCCGAAGATATCGCTTGCCATGCTTATCCGGACATCAGTGCCCAATACACAGGCATGGTGCCGGGGCAGCCGGTCGCCGACACCTGAAAAATAACTGAATTTAATGCAACCCTGCTGGTTATCGTGCACTTCAAGACGATGGAGCCAGATACCGCCCTGGCCGGTGGCGCTTTCCACCCGCATCCTGCCGAAACAGGTCATGCCGCTTACGATCAAGGACGGCCCCCACCTGTTTTCAGGGTCATGAACAGCACGAATCGCAAGTTCCGGGGCCGTATCACCCGGGCCACTTGCCGCATCCACTATGGAGTCGGCCAGCTGAAGTGCATAACCGTCATCAATGGCCAAAGGACCGCAGATAGATCGCCTGACGATGATTCGTGGAATCTGATTAAAGGCCTCCTCTTCGGAGGAATCCGGCGTAAAACCATAGGTGTTGTCAAGCTGTATGGCGCGGCGGGCCGGTTGCCTGCCGCCGTCAATGGCTTCATGGCTTCCAGGATCAAGCGTACAGTTGTCAATGATCAACTCGTTCAGCGCAGCCCGGACAATCAGCGGAGTTTCACCTGCAGCAAAGTATGGGGAATCCTTGTCCCAGGTGATATAGAGCCCCTCCAGCCTGACATTGAGGCTGTTCATCAGGGCCTCGGCATCAGGCCCGGTCACATCGCCGGGATAGAACTCCAGCGATTGTTTGAGCTTGATTATCGGCCGCTGCCCGGAAGCGGCTCTGATCCACAGGGATCGGTGCAGTGCCAGGGGAGCAATGTCCAGTTCATGGACCATGCTGTCCTGAATCTCTATTATGACCGGTCCACCGGCATTGCCGGGCAGGTTGTTCAGCCGATTCCGGAGTCCGCTGGGGTCTGTATGGTAGTTTACTTCCAGAGTACCGGGCGGTGCATCAGCCCGGGGTATCGGCTGAGCACCGGTTGAGCCAAGTGTAGAACCGGAAAAACCATGGGTGACCGACACATACAGGCCGACGGCCAGCGGATCGGCTTCAACACTCTGATCAGCACCACCTACTCCGATCAATAAACGGCCATGATCCGGATCAATAACTATTTCATGTTCTCCAAGAGGCGGAAAAAGCCCCTCTTCCCAGGCACAGAGATTTGCGCCGCGATATTTCCAGTCAAGGCCGCTGAAAGGGATCTCCGGCATGTGCAGTGTCAAACCGGGACGCTCATGTCCAGGCTCTTGTGGCCATGGCTCAGTATAAAAATCAATGCCCACATACTCTTGCGGGTTGCCGGTCGGCGCTTCGCTGCATAACCGGGCCATGGGCATGGGGCCCGGTACTGCATCCGGTCGGGTCAGATCCGGCGGTTCATCGTCGGCATGAAAGCGATGGCTGTTAAACAGTACCATGGGTTCACCCAGGGGGTGCACTTCATAGCGCAAGGCATAAGCGGCCTCATCCGGTCCGGAACCGGCCGAAAGATCCTGGATATCACCAACTGCAAACGGTCTGGTCACCGGCACGGTGTAATCTTTTAAGCGCCAGAGATAGATTGCCAGGTTGGGGATATTGTAGCAAGCGGCACCTGTCTGCGGCGGTTTCAGATCCACCACATGGGCAAACGGGTCAAAGGGACCGTTGATAAAACCTAGTAAGGCCGGGTCTCGCAGGGTTACAGTGCCGCCGTGTACCGCCCCGCTGATATTCCGATTATTTCCCAGGACACGCGGTATGGGGGGCAGTCCCCCGCAGTCCGGTCGTTGATGGTTCAGATGCTGATTCCATACCACCCGTTCCCGAAGTTCAACAGTGTGCACAGCCCAGCCGCTTAAACCATAGGTCAATGACTCAATGGCGCCAAGTGTTCCTTTGCGGCGACGATGATGCACTGTCCGCGCCACATCGGCCCGCAAGGTCCAGGGATCACCGCTAAGATGGGTTGTGCCCAGCAGATCCGCTAAATAGGGTATCACCCAGTCATCGCAGGTTTCGATAAAAAAATCATGATACAACGCTTCTATATTATCCCGAATTTCGGCCTGTACCGAATCCAGCACGTCAAGATAGGCCTGCAACTGACCGGGCGGTTCCTGTTCCAGATCACGGATATGGTAGATCTCCGGCAGTCGATTATATAAGGACCGGCGTCGAGTGGTCATTGTCCGGGTACCTCCCTCGCCGAGAACATAAAGTGTGCATCCATCATGCCTCACACTCCTTTTTTGTGTCGTCCATGGTCAGGCCCAAATCAAAATGACCGGAGTACAGGGTAAGAATTCCGGTCGGCATGCAGCCGATCACCGTATTCGCGGAGGCCACGACCGGCTTGGCGATCAGGCCGGGATCGGTCTCAACAGGGTCACCAAGGTCAAGCGGCCGGGCATCATCAACTTCAACCCGGGTCACCCCGTCGACCTGCTGCACGGTGCCGATAATCCGGGAGACATGCATACTGCGGCCGAACCTCTGGATTTTCAGGCTGAACAGGCCATGATCGGATTCAAGACCGATTCCTTTCTCATCGGTCACTCCCAGCGCTTCCCGTATCGCCGTTATCATGTCCGCCTTCCTGCGGCCTGCCGCGTAGCCCACTCTGATGTTCACATAGATATACTGGCGAAACCCCTGTTCGATCAGGATGGGAAATCGTGCCGGTCCCCGGCATCGGTTGTAGGTCTTCAAAGTGTCGCGCACCTTGTTCAGGGCGGCGATGGTGCCGGTCCTGGTCAGCACCGTGATCCGCAAAAGCGGCACTCCGCTTGGCGCCGCCCAGTCGGCCCGCACCTTGATTACCCCGGGAATAGCCATGGCCTCGGCTTCAAAATCAGCCAACCCCACCATACGGCCAAGACTTTGCAGCTTGCCGGGGGCGGCTTTACGGGCGTTTTCTTTACTTTCCGGCTCATCACCACCCACGGCCGGACAAGGCATAAAGACCTCTTCCAATACTTTCAGCTTGCCGACTGCCGTGGGCTTGGCGTCGGTTTCAAGGGGTCCGGCCGCACCGCTACCGATCCGAAACGTTGCGGATATATTCTTTGTACCCGACGGCAGCCGGGCACCTGTTTTACCGTCACCAAACTGCACCCAGCTTTTACCGTCGTTATCTTCCCGCACCACATACACGCAGTCATCCGGTTTACAACCAAAAAAGGATTCCACCTGCTGCCATAAAACCGAGCCGACATAAATCTTAAGCTCTGCTGCCCGGGCAGGGGTTCTGGTTTCATCAAGAAGATAGGTCAAGGGAGCCTTGGGAATAGCAAATGTCTGAAAGGTCTTACGGTTATCGCCGTTGCCCAACACCACCTCGGGCTGGGTTTTGCCCTGGTCGGCGGCCACAATATTGCCGTAGACAGTGATCAGCGGTTCAAGCCGGTTAAAATCCCGGCGGTCGAAATCCGGTATCTGATCAATGGTAATATTCCACATCCACTTATTGATTCCGTCCCGGCCGTTCACCGTCAAAGCGGCAGCAAAATCCGCTGCAGTATCATTGACTTTCACCGCCTGGACTATTGCGTTTTTTGAATCAACCAGTAAAAGATCACGGCCTGATAATGCCTTCACCTCCCGGTAGGTGCCGAAAAACTGCAAGTCGCCGTTATTGAATGCCCCGTCCGTCCAGCTCGATTCAGCGCCAAGGGTGAGTTTGGGACTGATGACTTCATGGAACTGCGCCCGGCGGATATCCATCTCTTTTTCAAACCAGATGTCATCATTAAACATCGGTTTTTCATCCAAAGTGACAACTGTTGTCGTCCCCTCAACATTTGCCCACTGAAGTGAGTCAACATGCGTTTCCCTGATTCTTTTCACCACGGTAAAGGAAACCTTGCTTTTGGTCCCGTCTCCTGAAGCAATTTTGAAATTCGCAACCCCCTGGCAGATCAGACTGTTGCCAATGGCAAGATCATCGACCTCCCGGTCCAGGGGCATCTCCAGACTGGACAAAGAAGAGTAGTAGGCTGATCCGGGGTGTCTGCTGTAAATTCTTCGGTAAAAATTTGTATTATCCCGGTTAAGAGAGACCCCGTCATACATATTAAGCTTAGCCTGAGCATTGCGCCCGAAGTGACCGAATGTTCGACCAATAACATAAGCTTCAACCGAAACCGAACGATTGACCGTAAGCGCCCCTTCAAAGGTGATAATCACCCGGTCAAGGAGTGTTTCCACCTCAGAGACAATCAAAATTTCGGCCTTGTTCTGGGTGGAGTACGGCTTATGCTGCATATCAAACATGTCGGATCCCGGAACCAGCAGTATCCGGTCGCCCTTGTTGATTTTGAATGCTGTTCTGGATTTGAGGTCCACGGCATCGTCCACTGCCAGCAGTTCCAATGTATTGCCGCCGGCCTTTATCGTTGCAGCACCGTCCGGGGGGCAGTAAAGATGAAATTCGCTCAAATGCGGATAGGCGGTCACTTTCCCGGTACTTTCAAACTCCGCTGTTTCATCCCGGCCTGCAAGCTGGGCCTTGAAGCCAAATCCTTTGGCTATGGTAACAGGATTTTTCCCTTTGACTTTCACGGCAAAAACACCATCGCCGCCTACACCCGGAGCCGGCCGGTACCCAAGTAGCTGGACAAGTTCGGACACGCTTTCCCGCCATCCGGCGGTGCGAAGAAATGCTTCGTTGGCATAAAGGTTCTGGTAATGGGTGAGGATATCGCCGACTATGGCCGCACTTTCAAGGAGCGCAATCCCCGGGTCATCAGCCCCCCTGTGTGTCCAGGCCGAGAGAACCGTCGACGAATTCAACAACTCAAGCATGTGAGCCCGCATGCGCGAATAGGTGCCGATACGATAATCAATACTGCTCAGGGCCGGTCTGTTAACAATGTCCTTGGGAAAGGACTCCGGCTTGTTGCAATCATGTCGGCAACTCATTATTGCCTTCCTCCTGCAAGATCAAACTGAAGACTGCCTTTTTCAAGATGGTTGGGATCATTTGCCACCTGGATAACTTCAAAAGGATCCACGTTCAGCACTCCGGTCTCTTCATGGACCATATCTTCCGGATTGATGGTGACAACCGTAGCACCGACGCCGCTGCCCGAATGCCGGCGCCGCATACTGACCAGGAGCACCCGTTCCACGCCGGTGACGGACAGGGCACGGCCGATCAACTGACTGCTGTAAACAGGCTGCCCGAATGTCCAGAGATCAGGATGAAAAAATCCTTGGCGTCCATCTGCGGTGTAGTCGTCGGAAAACTCACGTTCAAGCTCATAGGCCAGATCCTCAGGCCAATAATCGGAATGGACACACAGCTTGACGAAAATATCCAGGGCGACATAACGAGCACCGCGCACCTCCAGATCCTCGCCGATCAGTCGTACCGCATCAAGATGCCTCTCCACTTTCCGGCGCAGTTCCTCACTGAGCCGGTCAGTGCCTTTGGGATCAATCGCCACCCGTACGGTGCGCCAGCTGCCGGTCCAGCTATATCGAGCCTTGGCATGGGATACTCCGGGCAGTTGTTCAGCTCGCTTAGCATAATCTTCCAGGGTGACGGCTCGCAACTGCTTTGACCTGAAGGCCTGCGGCACCCGACGGATAATTACAGCCGGTTCCTCAGGATCCCGTCCATCCGTCACATCAAAGGGATTCCACACTTCCTTCACGTTGGGATAACCGGAGGCACTGTTATCAAAGCCGGTAAGGGTATCGGCCCCGATATTGCCGACACTACCGCGGCCGACCTGATACCGGCAGATAACCCGGGCATCGGAATCCAGGCCACGACCGTTTATATTATTTCCGAACCGGATCGTGCTTCGGTCATATTCATCAGTCTCAACCACAAAATGGGTATCACCAGATTCGCTCTCAATCAAATCCTTCTGTTCCTCCCACAGACGGGAAAATCCACTCACCTCCACTTCCAAAGTAGATTTCGGAGGCTGATCACCGCCGGGTTCGGTATTGCGATAGGCGAGAAGAGCTAAGGGCAGCGGGCATTGGGTTCCCCAACGTTTTTCAGGCGGCAGCTCAAACCAGACTTCACCGGTATGCACCAGCCCGCTGTTGTCCGTCGGATTCAAAGGCGTGCCCGGCGGCTTAAAAGTGGTCCTGTGCGGCCTGCCGTGCGTGACCTCAATCAGATTACCGCAAAAGGCACTGACTCCTTCCAGCGAGGGCTGTGCCGGACATTGTGTAACAAAACAGTAGCGGCGTGTGAGCTTGTCCTGCTCCTGCCAATACACCCGCACCAGCCAGGCATCTTCCACCGGATCATGCACCAGAGCAGCGGCCTGAGCACCGTTGCGCAGGCGCAGGAGTTGGCGCGCCGTTTTGTCCCGGCCGTTTTGTCCGCCGGTTTCAGGATTAAGCTTTTCTTCGATGGAAAGCATCCTGATATCGTCACGGCGTAACAGGGTAAGCAGTTCTTCAGCCGCCGTTTTCGTCGTCCCGCCGGGCGGCAGCAGATCAGCCTCGACACTGCCGGTCTCAAGTGCCGTAACAATGCCGTTCCAGGTATAGAGATGGAGTTCATTAAGCGCTGCAAAGCATTGCTGATCATGGGTACTGACGAAAACAACCTCATCCTCATCCTGCCACTTTTCACCGGTCCAAACCCCGAAGCCCCTGGGTATGTTGTCATCAGCCACCATTTTCAAGGCGAGCCGGGTGGAGGCCTGGTTTCCCTGGTGGATATGATAATCCATCAACCGTGCATGTCGGGCCAGCGAGACCCGCTTTCTGGCCCGTCCCAGGTATGCTTCATTCATGACCCGGTCCTGAAAGTCGCTGAGCTCATCCGCATCGGCGGCAATGAGATCAATCAAAACCTGGTCGAGATCAGCCTCGCTGGTCGGCTGCCAGTTCGGCACCCGCACCTGCATGGCATTGATCAGCACGTGTTTGAACGAATCAAAGTCTTTGGCCAGATAATCTATGACCGGTTCTCCGGTCGTCGGCTCCTGCTTGCCGACCGGAGCACAGTTGCTGTTAAAGCAACCCGGCCGAAACTTGAACTTTTTCTCTGCAAAAAGCGGATCGATTTTGCTTTCGAGGAGTGGAGTGCCGTCACCATTGAGTACCGGATTACCGTTGGTGTCCAGCACCACATCACGGTGGGACACCATTAACCCGTAGGTGGAGTAATCGCCGATGGGCAGTACTCTCAACTGGAGGTATTTTGATCCGCTGCCTGCAGCAACGGCTGTGACCTGCACCCGGCCGGGGCCGCTGCCGGCCGGAATACGCGAACCGCCTTTGATGCTGAAGATATCGACCGGTGCAACTCCCTGCACATTAATTTTGTCAAGGATTGCGGCTAAAAACAGATCGTTAAAAAATTCGACATCCAGAATTGCATAGGCCGGATCGGCGGCGGCATTCAGGGTGACAAAGATGCGGCTGATGCCGTTGTATCCCCTGCCTTCAAGGTCGGCGGCCCGGTCTTCCAGCAATTCCATGTCAAATAATTCGGTCATCCCGTACACCTATACAATATGCTGAAAACGCAGCTGTTTCTCTACGCCCGTTGCAATCACCCGATAACTCAAATCCACGTTCAGAGTGGCCTCGTCCGCCTCCACATTAAACGCCAGGAGTTCAACCCGTTCCCTGAGCCAGTAGCTGATGGCCTGGCTTATGGTTGCCTTGGCCAGGCCAACGGTCACATCATTATTCCCTTCAAACACTATCCGCCGCAAACCTCCCCCGAAAGACGGCAGAAATGGTCGTTCGCCGGGATTGGTGAGCAACAGTTGAATGATCTCACCCCGCACATGAGCATCAATATCGGAAGGAGTCGCAGTGCGGCCGTCGGAACCGACATGAAATGGAAATGCCAGGTGCCTGCCGCTCATTTTTCAAATCCTCCGGACAGGCATGTAGACTTATTCATCAGTTATAACCTCCGTAATCGTTCCATGACCGACACTGACCACCATATTGGCCGCTGAACTTTTCTGCCTGACATCCGCTGCTCCCGGCGCAATGGTTCCGCCGCCGGAAACACTGATACCGGCGGGGTTATCACTTTCCATCAACACGGTATCGGCCTGGGTAGTCTGCACCGCGATCTTAAATGCAGCACCGGCATTGTGCTTCAGATGCTCGACCACTCCTCTGGAAATGGCGGCGAAAAGGATCTTCCGATCCTCCTCGCCTGCCTCCGGAAGCGATGTAGACTTCGCCTTCAGCCATTCCTCCTGAAAGGCCTCTTCCATGGCTGCCGCCATACTGCCGAGGAAATCATCAAAACTGCCTGGTTTCAGAGTCATGAGCCTGTCCTTTATCCAGCTTTTACCCTGGTGGAAATCAATGTCGGCATCGGAGCTTGAAACGGCGGTACCGGCGGCGCCGGGGTAACCGGAATACCGAGAACCGTCTCACCGGGATGGGTATGGGCCTGATATAAGGCAACCAGTTGACTCAAATAGGTCATCAATTCATCACCAAATACCACCGGGTGCGTGGCGTTTTCCACCAGCTCAATCTGTGGTGCTTCCACCACCGCCTTGACATTACCCCGTACCGTTATCTTGCCCTGCATTACTTCGATCTTTAAAATATTGTCGCCGTTTTCATCACTGAGACTGATTACCTGCCGGTTATCATCCATGGTCAGCAGAGTACCGCTCTCGGTGCGGATAATCTTGACGGGAGGTGCGGCATCGGTGCCCTCCTCATCACAGGGAAGCTGATTCCTCCCCCACCAGCAGCCCGCCCAGATCGGCCGGGCAGGATCCCCTGCTTCAAATTCAATCCAGACGCCCGAACCTACCGGCGGCACGGCATACATTCCAACCCCGTCTCCTGAATACGGCGCACAGGGGAGAGCCCATGGCGACTCCACATCACCAAGTACTTCCGGGACAGTCGCTCTCAGACGCCCCATACTTTCCGGGTCGTCCACATTGCTGACCACGCCGCGGTACTTGCCGTAAAACCGGTTGCGATTCTGCTCGGCAAGTTCTACCACCAGTCGTTCCACGGATGTTCCTTCCACTAAAAAATACCTCCTCCGACCCCGCCGCCATTGCTGTTGGCCCCGCCGGACCTCGCATTGCGCCGCAGGGAAAACTGTTGTTTATAACCGGCATCGTTTATTGTATGGGTGACCTTGCTGATCAACCAGTCACCGCTCAGATAGCCGCCGACACCGGTTACCTTGATCACCGTATACGGCCTCAGCACACCATTATAATTATCAGCCACTACTTCGGCACTGGCGGAATACGCCCAGCTCGAATGATTCACTGCTGCAGTTGTTGCCGCTTCAAGATCTGTTTCTTCCGCTCCGGTCCGGGCCAGCAAAGCCCTGCCTGCTTCAAGAATATCATGGACCGCTTCATCGCCCTGCGGCTCGATATTGCTTTCTTGAGTTTCACTGGTCACCTGGCTCAGGTTCGTGATATCGACCGTATCGGCCCGGGCCGTAAGGGGCCGCAATCCGTCAAAATCGGCGCTGAAAGTATTTATATTACGGGCCGCTCCGGTGAGCAGCAGATCGGGATAATCACTACTTGACAAATCGGGCCTTTTAAACACCCCGATACTGTTTCCCGGTGAATCACCCGGCTGTACATAAACAAACATGCCGTTGCGGCGGGCCAGTTCCCGCAGCAGATGCATGGCCGTACCGCGCTGTACGGTACAACGAGTCAAACCGCCGGCAGCGACGGAGACGGAATCGGTTTGGGCAGTCAAACCATATTGCGAAAACAGGGTCCGGGCTATCTGGTCCGGCTCTTTATCTTCAAACAACACAACCTCCTCGACCTGATTCAGGAGTACGCTGTCATCCTGTACCACCAGTATCATTTTGCTGCTGTTGGGTGATGCACTCAACTCAAAACGCCGACCGACAATGGGACCGTCGATCAAGGGGACAAAATCACCCCGGCGGATTTTCACCTCCAGCCTGACCCGGGAAAACGGCCGGCCGAACTCCTCCTCCATACCGGACCACAGACCGGTTTCATCAGTGCCGATATCCATGGTCAACTCCGCCTCGGCAGCCATGCCTATTGCCAGGTCCACCCGAACCTCGCTGAACAGGCCAAGTTGGTCTTCACCGGCGGCATTGTTATCCAGAAACAGGCGTAACTCAGCAACCGGCATGACTATCTCTTTGGTACATTGATGATCCTGCCTGCGGCTGCAACCAGTTCACCCGCTTCCAGCTCGCTGTTGGCATCGGCAATATGCCAGAAACGTGTGGCATCCTTGTATTGCCGTTCACTCATGACATCAAGTTGGCTCTCATCGGTTACTACAGTCTCAACCCCGCTTGCCGGCGGTAGTCGGCGGAGTTGTATCGACTGCACAACCCGCCCTTGCCTGTCTTTGTTTTTGACGGTTGCTAAACCGTAATAACGGGAATTCTTACCAAACATGTTTTCTCCCCAGGTAATCAAAAGGGTACGATATCAACTGCCGGCTCCACCGATTTGGCGAGATTCAACAACGTCTGCGCCTCCTTTACCGTCTGGGTATAAGTCAAGGCACCGCGGCCTATGGTATCATCGGAATTATCCGGGAAACCGGCAATCTGCAGGCCGATGGACACCTCGGCCTGGACCGGATTCAACAGAGGATCAAATTTCTGCTCGGTAATCGACATGGATTTAATCTCAACCGGCAACACCCTGGATGGACCCCATATAAACAAAATACGCGGCGTCTGTTCCCGGGGAATCGTCCTGGTAGCCCCTTCACCTTCATCGCCGCCCAACCCCAGGGCATCACCGACGGCATCAACAACCGCCCCAATGGCGCCGCTGATAATACCGCCTTCCGGATACACCATTTTTTCAAGCGCGGCCAACTGTGGACCGATACCGAACACCCTGGGAACGACGGCGGCCGCCCCGCCTTTACCCAGATCGTCGGCTGCTGAAAAATGCGCGGTTAAAGTAAAACTTTCAACCGGCGGTGCGCCGGTCTGGTGCGATTCGGTCTGTCTGGCACTTTCCAGAGAAGACGCGGACGGAGACTGTGCCATATTCAGGGTACGTGAGATCTGTTCGGGATTGAACTGAAAGACCACGATGTTGGGGATAGGGCCCAGCACATCACTGCCGTATTCCACCAGTGCCCCCCGTAAAAAAAACGACATCAACCACCTCCTGCCCTAGCGGTCGTACTGTTGTCCGACAACGTTATGTCCGCAAACCGTGCCCTGACAGCCCCGGCCAGTTGCTCGGCAATGATTCCACGCAGGGCGGCTCCATCAAGTACGCTTGTATTCCGTACCGGTCCGAGGGACAATTCCCCGATATCAATATCTGTCGAAATACCCGGGGGCAGCGAACCCAGCCGCCGATGCAATTCCTCTTCCAGACCTTTGACAGCCGATTCCACGACCTGGGCCGACACACCATGGAGTGCTACCGTGACACGGTTAATATTGATTTTGATCATCAAGTCCTCTCCCGGATGAGGTGACTGTACGAACCGAACTGCTCGATATCTGCGGTGCGGTTTATTTTTTCCAGTTCCCTTTTCACTGCCATTAACAGATCAACCATCACCACCTTTCCGCCTTTAACGGTATCTTCGGCCGTGTCGGCTGCACGCAGGCAGGCATTAAAGGCAATAGAACGAATATGTCCGCCTGACAGCTGAAACTGTTTGGCCAGATATTTAAAATCAATATCGCTCACGTCCACACCGCTTGGAAAAACGAGCTGCCAGATCTGAAGGCGCTCGGCCACGTCCGGTATCGGAAATTCGAGGACAAAGCGCAGTCGCCGCATAAAGGCATCATCAAGATCCTTACGCCGATTTGTTGCCAGTATAGCCAGCCCCTTGAACCGTTCCATTCTCTCCAGCAGATAACTGATCTCAACGTTGGCAAACCGATCGTGTGCATCTTTGACTTCGGTCCGTTTACCGAACAGGGCATCGGCTTCATCAAAAAATAAAATGCAGTCGCTCAGTTCAGCGGCATCAAAAATTTTTTTCAGATTTTTCTCGGTTTCCCCAATATATTTATTCACGACCTGCGACAGATCAATTCTGTACATCGGTATATTCAGGGCCTGGGACAGTGCTTCGGCAGCCATGGTTTTTCCGGTGCCCGGCGTTCCGCAAAACAGAACCGCAATGCCGCTCTCATTCCAGACCCGGGCCGTGCCCCAGTGATAATGCACCACGGTCAAAGACTGCATGGCATGAAGCACTTCCTCGAACTGCCGGGTTTGCTCGTCCGGCAAAATCAATTCCTTAACTGTAAAACGAGGCGTTACCAGCTGTGCCAGATTATTGAGCTCGATAAGTGCCTCATTGGCGCAGGCTCCGGCAAGAGTTTCCGCAGTCAGTCGTACTTTGTTGTCGCTGAAGAGATGGGTAACCCGGTCAATGGTCTGCTCCTGAAACCGGAAACGTCTGGCGCATTCCTCCACTGCGGCGGTGAGTTCCCCGGCCTGACCGCCCAGCCCCCGCTTCAGCCTCTGCAGCCGCTGTTCAAAGGAAAGGCCGGCTATCTTAAGCGGCGGGGTAACTACGGGCGAGGGAAAGCGCCCCAGTTGATTCTGATCCGTAACCGGAACATACCAGCGTAGCGGAATCGATTGAGCGGAGAGAAGCGACCGGATCCGCTCCATCAGCGTATCAGCTCGGGCCCACTGATCGGATACGAGCAGATCCAGACCGCGCAACCTGCAGAAACCGGCGGTGGCAAGTATATCACGCGGCTCTGAGAGTAAGCGGTCGTCCACTTGCACCACCTGCCGGTTAAGATGTTGCCCTAGAGTGTAGGCCCAGTCTGCAAATGATGTCTGCCGTGGCCCGAGCAAAGGTACGATCCGCATTCCGGCCCCATGGTCGGCAAGAAGATGTGCAAGGAGTAATTCCCCGGAACTGTTCAGATCTCGTCGTTCACGCCTGCTGAGCAGGGACATGCCATGGGGCGGATCACTGTCGGGGTCGGCCAGTTGACGAGCGATTACGGACGGCATATCCAAAGGCTGCTGCCAAACCCGGCCGGCGGCATCATTGATGTCGGCCAGCAGGCCATAGCGGAACAGGGGATGATCCGGGTCACCGCAGGGTACGATTTCACCGGGATCGTCCCATAACCGCTGAGCAAGGGCCAGGGTCGGGTATGGACGATTTTGATCATTGAGGCAGGTGGCGATGATAGGGCCGATTCCGGAGTCAAACCGGGCGGCAAGCCCTAATGCCAGGACAAACCGACCGGCGTCGGTAAAGGCCGGGATATCGAACGGCCAGGGTCGGCAGGCAGCCGGATCCTCCGCTTCAGCTAATTGAGCAATCTGATCGCTCAGGTACCGTGCTGCAGGGTCATTATTAAAAAAATAAGCTTTTTGATTCTCGAATCGGATCAAATCAAGATTTTCAGCGGCCGCGTCGGTTGCCGGCGGGAGTGCACCGGTTAAGGGGTCGGGAAACGGCGTCCGCTGCTGCCAGCACCATGCGACTTCACGGCGCAACCGCAAAGTAGCCTGCTTAAACCAGTACGCAGCCTGAGGGTCCAGGATGGTTAGATTTGGTAAAATCCGTGCCGACGGCACATCAGCTTGAGTAAAATCAATCATTATTACGACCAGTCCACCAATGGCGCATGGGTTGCCTGTTCACCGTTTACCTTGAGAATAATGAAATATTCACCGGATGCCAAGGCATGCTCGTCATCGACCAAAACCGTGAGGGAAGTCTGCGCTGCCGTGCCCGTTGCCTCCAACATAAGCTGGATCTTACCTTGGCCGTAAAAAGCCACAAAGATGGCATCGTCAGGTCCACCAAGGTGATCCCCGCTCAGGTTCAGGGCGCCATAGAGGTTGCCGCCGTTAACATTTAAAGGGCCGTGGGATGCAGCGGCAAGTCCCGGCAGCAAATGACCCAACAGGGCATTGCTGCTCAGTTCCCGCCCCCCCGGCAGACGAAGAACCGCCGTTACCGGATACCCGCCGGCGGACAATGTCGTATCAGTAGGAATCAACGCCTGTATTTCACCCGGCCTGGCTGCGGTTACCGGAAAGCCGGTTGTTCCCAGTCTTATCTCCTCAATGTCGGTACCGATATCGAGACCGGACAACGTAATACTCTCTCCAGACACAAACTTTTCCGGCCTGAGAGCCTCCAGTTTTGGCCCGAGGGACGGGAGCACAATCGCACCTTCGGCTCCCGGCCGGCCCACGGTTTTAACCGGCAGGGAATACCGAGGTTCGATTGCCGGAACCAGCATGACGGGACGGACCTGAAAAGCGGTCGACAATCGATATTTTTCATCAGAACCCTGCATTATCCTGGACAGCAGTTCGGAATCCGCGGTGTCGAAAGTGACCTTGAGCGGCTCCGGATTATCCGCCAAGGCCGCCACGTCCGGCGCAATAAAATTCATTGCCTGCAGGGCCAGCATTCCTTCACCCAGCAAATTGTGCGCCGCAATGGTCTCACTTTCCCTGGCGGTATCAAAGGCGGTCAACAAATAATGCAGAACCAGCCATACCGGTATTGCCCGGCCTTCATCAAGGGGGTGATTTCGAAGCTGACCATCAATGTCAATCTGATACAGAAACAGATTGAACTGAAAAGAATTAGAGGCCGTGATCTCTTCCGGTCGGCCAAGCTCTACATTACCGGCAGAGGTCTTGATCACCAGTTGACTTTTCAGATAAGCACTGACCGCGCCTATGGCATGTATTGAATCAGCTAACGGCATATCGGTTTCCCTGTTACCATCCTCTTAAATAATATCTGTTCAAGTGCGTATTCACCGGCCGCCGACTCTTGCCGGTCGGCCGTTGCCGGGCCTGTGTCGGCGGCAATGGAGTTACAGGATGTTGTGGTTTGGCCGCCTGATGGATCTCCATCCGGATCGATCCGATCCGGATGGAAACCGGATTATCGGTCCCGGTCTTCTTTGGCCGAGAGGCCGATTCTTCCACTGCAGATGCAAAGACACCGGGTGTTGGATTGTCAAGCTGCTTCTCAACAACACCCTTAGAAGGTTGCTCATGAACCCGTATCCGGCTGTCCAGAGGTTCTTCCAGGGCGGGATCATTCTCTTGACTGAGGGTTGCTGCCTGCCGGTTCTGCTCCTGTTGGCTGATCGTCGTAGCCGTTGCAGACAAATCAGATCTCGGCATACCTGGATTGTCCTGGTCGGGCCGGGCCGCTGCTATGGATTCCAGACCTGAACTCTTACCGTCGTGCCCGGTAGTACCAGCTCTTTCCGGAACAACCGTTTTCGGGCTCACATTATCCCGCCTGTCGGTTTCCCGGTCAGGAACCCGGTGTGCCATGTCTGCAGTCTTTTCTTCTGCCGTTGTCCCTGTCTGCTTGTCAACATGGGCATACACAAAATTGTCGACTGCTCCATCTTCCGGCCCACCCGGCACAGCGAATCCGGCAACAGAATCATTTATATTTTCAGGTAGATTTGAGTCTGGAGAACGCCGGTCTGGGGGTGAAACGGATTCATTGGGTTCCGTGGCCATCGGTCCGGGGTCGACACGGCTAAAAGAAGACCCTTCTTCATGCCCGCCACCGGTAAAGGTTTTCCCATTCCGGGCCACGATGACTTTTTCCTGATGTACTTCCCGCAGCCGACCAGCCCCCCCGCCGAACACTTCCGCAGGATCCGGCACATGAGTTACCTGCATCCGGTCAGGCCTTATGGGCTCGTTTCCGGTTACCCATCGCCTGCTGCTCTTTTGGGCCAGTTTTGAAAAATATCTGCTCATTCAGATGATCCTTCGAGAATACATGCCAGATAGTATGCCCGCCGTTTCCGAGGCAGACGGATAATTTCCTTTTCCGGCCAGTGATAGACACTAGCCAACCGGTGTACCTCGTTAAACATTCTCTTCTGCTCCGCAGCAAGTACGGAAAGCAGTTTGTCCTCAAGATCAAGATCGACTTCAAAATTCTCATTACAGAAAGGGCAGATTGTCTTGAGCTGTATGGTCATCAACGGGTCATGCTGTTCAAGGTCTGCTCCGATTTTCTCCAGCCAGGATTCCGGCACGATCCAGTCAGCAGGAGGTGAGTGACCATTTATCTTGACGACAAGCCGAGCCGCCATCTCGGAAAATACTCGCTCGGATGCAAGATTATCCGTCTGCTCCCAGCACAGTTGATCATTACCGGTGGGCAGCCGTACCTGCAGCTCGGTGCCCTCTTCCGGTCGGATTGAGATCATATCCGTCGGTCGGTTATCGCCCAGAGTCGCCGGATCAAGTTCCAGTTCCAGGATTTCCCGGCAGGTCGCCCCCATGCACTGGACTTTGAGTTTCAATTGTCTGCCGATGGTAGCCGCTACCACGGCCAACAGCCCCTGCGATCTTTTTTTAAGGCTCCATGACCAGATTTCAGCCGGAGTAAACCCGCAACCGTTCTTCGTCTGCAGGCACCCGGCCAGAACAAACGAAGTCAACTCCGATTTCCGTGATTGTTCAAAATCAAGATCCAAATCCTGCAGAACGGTAAGAAAAGGCCGGGCGTAAATAAATTCACCATCACTGGACGGCTCTTTTGCACCAACGTCGACTATGGGCCACTGCAGCAAGTCAGCCCGGCCCAATACGGGGACGGCTTCATGTTGTACCATAATCCCGCTTTTAAGAAGATTCGTCCGGTTCTGTGGTATCGATATCGCGCGCCCATCCCTCCAATTCTATTTTAATGCTCTCAATAGCCACGGCATTAGCATTGGCATCAAGATCGGGCACGGCTGTAAACTCGCTCACCCAGCAGGCATAGAGGAAATAGCGCAGTGCAACCTGACCTTTTTCATTCATCACCTCCAGGGCCAGATCTTTTTTATAGCCGGCCAGATCCATCATGGAATCGCCATCATAGGTATGGGTCATACTTGCCCACTTTTCGAATTCAACATCATGGGTGATGCCTCGTTCCAGACTTATGCCCTCATAACTGGTACGGCCCGGGGATTTATGGTCGATGCTGTTCTCACCGCCGCTTCTGTGCTTCACGACTTCCGTGGTGCGTTTGAGTGCCCCGACCTTGCTCACGCCCAATACCGGCTTGCCGTCCCACAGAATTCTAAACTTGAAATTCTTGTAGGGATCAAATCGGTGGGCATTGACTACAAAACCGTTAGCCATCTGTCATTCTCCTTATCCGAATTTTAAATCAAGGTTACAGGTCACCCGCCATTTGCTGAATTGTAATAATCACAAATTCCGCAGGTTTCAGCGGTGCAAAGCCAACCTGGATATTAACGATGCCCTTGTTGATATCATCCTGGGTGGTCGTTTCCTTATCACACTTTACAAAAAACGCTTCCTTAGGGCCGCTGCCCTGAAAGGCACCCTGCCTGAACAAGGACATCATGTAGGCCCCTATATTAAGACGAATTTTCGCCCACAACGGTTCGTCATTAGGTTCAAACACCACCCAGCGGGTGCCGCGATAGAGCGACTCTTCAATATTGAGGGCCAGACGGCGGACCGGGATATATTTCCACTCGCTGCCGAAATCATCATCGCCGTCCATGGTGCGCGCCCCCCAGTTGACGATGCCGCCCGGGAAGACGCGAAGACAATTGACTCCTTTCTTATTCAGCACGCCGTTTTCCATGTCGGTCAGTTTTACGTCAAGCCCTGACACGGTACGAATATCCGCTTCAATACCGGCCGGTGCCTTCCATACGCCGCGGCCGGCATCGGTACGAGCCATGAGTCCGGCAATGGCGCCGGAGGCACCGATAAATTTAAGCAGACCATCTCGGTTGTATTTAAGACGGGGATAAAACACCGCTGAATTCTTCTTTACAGAACCGATGCGAAACGAATCGATAAGTGAGGTATTGCTCTTGACTGAGGGCAGTCCGTTCGTGGTCCAGGAGGCAGGAGCATCCATGAGCAGAAAGGCACGGTGCTTTTCGCAGTACGTACTGGCTGGTGCCCAGATAGAGGCATGAGTTGCTGCAGGAATGTCCTCATCACCGGGAATGACCATTAGGTTGAAAAGATCTACATCATCCAGGGCATGAAAACCTGTCTTGGTGGTCTCACTGCCCGTAAAATCAGTCAACTGCGGGGCGGACCCATCGTTTCCATCATCAATACCGGCCGTACCGGCAACCTGATAACTTCCGGTACCGGCCACAACACCCAGACTATACCTGCGTACATTACGGGTAAAATTAGTCCCGCCGAGAGTAGTATCGCTTGCCGAGACAATACTGGTTGCAGTTGCATTCATTGATCCGCCTTTGGCAAGCAAGGCAAGATGATACCCCCAGAGTTCTGCAGTGTACGCCAGGGTGGCCTCTGCATTTACGGCCTGCACTATCGCCCTGAGTTTTTCCCGTATCCCGTCGGCGGTACCATTTGAATCGAGAAACCATGGATCAGTATTACTTGGCGTCATACTCGTAAAATCAAACGAAACAACCGGTGATACACTATCCATCTGGATGGAGCCGATCACGTCCCGATTCAGTCCCCCAAGGGAGACAATATCGTCAACATCATGAAAAAACGCAGCGGTCGGAACCGGGCGGAACTCGCTGTAGCGGTTGACTTCTATGCCCCCCTGATCAATGCCGAACATCATTGGAGCTGCGTAATCACCGACAGCGGCTCGACGAATACGAACACTTGTCCGTTGATCGCCGGTGATGGTGCCGCTGCCGCTGTTTGATACGATCCGCAATGCCCTGAAGTTGCTGCTGACCGAAGTGACCGGAGACCACCGGCAGGCTACACTTACAGTGGGCACAGCTGCGCTGAGTTGGGTATTGACCATGAGTGCTATTTCGTCGGCCATTTCGTCGAGTGTCCAGGTTGTTCCGGTAATTGCGGGACTGGGACCGCCAAGAATATTTGTCAGATCAATGGGTACATACTGTGTATCATCCACATTTATTTCAAAATGTGGGCCGGAGGTCAGAATTCCGGCAAATTCAGTGCGGAAGGTGCCGATGGGCTGGGTCTGGAAAACACGGCTTTGACTAAAGCCGTTTATGCTGGTACCCGGGGTGTAAACGGCAATATCTGAAGCACCACCCGGTTGAGCATCGGCATGAAGGGTAACATCAATAAGATCCGAACTTTGCGACACAAAATCAGGCATAAAACGAGGAGATCCCGGATCCGCACTCAGCCGGGTATGGGTTTCTCGGCTCACCTCCTTTCCGCTTTCCTGCTGGATAACGATCAGGTTAAACGTCTCATCCGGATTGGTGGTATTGTAATCAACTTCAATTCGGATCCCATTCCCCCAGGCGCCATGGGATTTAGCCGAGAGCACAAACATATTTCGTGAGTTGATATCCAGCAGCGTGAGTCTGGCTTTGCGCGGGTCATGGGCAAGACGGACCACATGACAGTCGGCCCCACCATTATTAAAAAAATGCCGCACACTGTACCCAAGGTCACTTTTCGGATGCGGTTCGCCGAATTTTCTTTCAAAATCCGACAGACTCAGTATTCGTACCGCCTTGTTAATGGGCCCTTTTTG
The DNA here is from genome assembly GCA_964590715.1 of uncultured Desulfobulbus sp. GTDB lineage: Bacteria > Desulfobacterota > Desulfobulbia > Desulfobulbales > Desulfobulbaceae > DRLX01. The sequence goes on along the minus strand of CAZPXI010000001.1, from coordinate 1,092 downwards.
AGCACGTCCGAAGAAGGCCGCTATTGAGGTTGCAACACCGGTTATGGTGCGTACTCCGCTTGGTTTTTCCTGAATATAAACCCCAGGGTATGTTGGTGAGACCGGCATCACATCCCTCCTTTTTTAAATTTGGTTATCCGACCGGTTAAGCCATGTTGTTCATCCATAACTTGCAATATCTCCGCTTGCTGCATCAAAAACCTCCTCTGCATAGATTTATCAAAAATCAAAACAGTGCTGAGTCATCACTTTTCAGGTCATCGACACGGTCGGTATAACCGACCATTTATTGGTATCAACACGAGATGTTCGCTCGTTATAAACGGCTTGGATGCCGGGGATATCGGGCATTTTTGAGCAATGGGGAAGCGATATCGTTTCCGTGTTGTTCTCTACCCGATGATGTCAAACGTAGACCGACGCAACGGAATCATAGACTTCCGTTGGTCCGGACGGGAACGCGGTGCAGCTAGCTGCCCGGATACGGTTCGGGATTGATATCAAGTTCTACTGCAAGGCCTCGGAAAACAGAAAACGGTCCATGTACACCGACGGCCGGCATGGTTTGAGCCTGATAAGCGATCTTTGACTTGTCAAAGAACAAATTGAGACGAACAAGGACGTTCGCTGATTGTATAGAAAAAACCCGGCCAAACCTTTCAAACAGACTTGAAAAGGAATTTGAGATTATGAGGTCGATATATTTTTAAGAAAAAAAAACCGGGTTGCCAAAAACTCATTTACGTTTTTTCGGCAACCCGGCTGTCTTGGAACAAGACCCGTGGCTTTCCGTCCTTGTTTTTCAACAAGTTTGGCTTTGTCGTCTTCAGACAAAACATAGCATGCGGGATGTTTCGCTTCAAGAAAAAAAACAGCGTCATTTGCAACAGATAGGACGAAGACCGTTATGCCGGAACGATTTTCACCGATAAAAAAATGACACAATTTCCATATCGAAACCTGAAAATACCACATCATGCTTTAAAAAGACGGAACCTACCGCATAAAAAAAGGGCGTTAAGCAAATCTGCTTAACGCCCTGTTGTTGCTGGCGGGGCCGACGAGACTCGAACTCGCGACCTCCGGCGTGAC